>NZ_JBTYKD010000095.1:0-15785 GCF_054880495.1 Nostoc sp. | reverse complement strand
TAACACATCCTAAAGATTTAAGATTTTCTTTATAAATAAAACTTGAAGCAGTTATTAGCTGGTCATCGTGTCATAGTATGAAACATAAGAAGACTATTCTTACCTATCTGTGTTCACTAATGGAGTACGTAAAAGCAAATTTCTGAGTCAAAAAATGCTAGGGGTGTATTGTCCATGCCCTTAACGATCCTTGTAGTGGATGATGATTTGGGCACTCGTCTGTCTGTTAGCGACTATCTTGAACTGGCTGGCTACTCGGTAATCACGGCTAATGACGGTCAAGAGGCTTTGGTTATGGTGGATGAGTATCATCTTGATTTAATTGTCACGGATATCGTCATGCCACAGATGAATGGCTATGAACTGGTGCGCCGGGTGCGTCAAAAAGCAGTGTTTCGTTTATTGCCTGTAATTTTATTAACGGTACGCACTAAGACCCAGGAAAGAATTCTAGGCTACCAGTCAGGGTGCGATTTATACTTACCCAAGCCTTTTGAACTGGAAGAGTTAGCAGCAGCAATCCGCAATCTTTTGGAGCGATCGCAAATAATTCAATCAGCGTACCAGTTTTCTCATAAAGAGAGTTTGGGTATTTCCGCCTCGACAAAAGCAGCGAACACCCATAATTCTTTGTCCACTCAAATTCAGAAATCCCATCTGCACTCACCCCTAACTCATAGAGAACAGGAAGTCTTAGAGTTATTGACTCATGGTCTTTCTAATGCCGAAATGGGTCATCAGCTACATCTGAGTCCTAGAACCGTGGAAAAGTACGTTAGCAGTTTATTGAGAAAAACCTCAACCAGCAACCGAGCAGAATTAGTGCGTTTTGCGATTAAGCATGGTTTGGTGGAATAAAAGTTAGGAGGAAAGACGCGATTAATCGCGTCTGTACAGGAGTTAGGAGTTTTAACTCATAACCCTTCTCTACGAGACGCTGCGCGAACGGCAGGTGTTACCCTGAGCTTGTCGAAGGGCTCAGGGCATCGCTCATAACTTTTGTCAATAGACCTTCACAAGCATCGATCAGTAAATCAATAACCTGATTAAATCCCTCTTCACCACCGTAATAGGGGTCTGGAACTTCCTTTAGGGTGTGTCGAGAGCAAAACTCGCACATCAAATGCACTTTATGCTGATATTGCTTAGTTTGATCTAGAGTGAGAATATTCTGATAATTTTCGTGATCCATCGCCAAAATCAAATCAAAGTCTTGAAAGTCTGACTTTTGAAACTGGCGTCCTCGACCACGCAGTTTAATTCCCAACTTTGTAGCAGCCGCAGCACTCATGCGTCTGTCAGGTGGGCTACCAATGTGATAACTAGATGTACCAGCAGAGTCACAGAGGATACTAGCGCTCAAGCCAGCCTGCTCAATTAGATGATTCATAATGTTTTCTGCCGATGGCGATCGGCAGATGTTACCTAAGCAGACAAATAGCAACTTGTAAGGCATAAATACTTCGTTGTCCTTTGTCAATAGTCATTTGTCCAGTGACTAATGACTAATGACTAATGACTAATGACTCTTGACTAAAATCCAGGAAGTTCCAGTCCACTGGTTAATTCTTCCATACGTTCCCGCATTGTTGCAGTGGACTTGTTGTAGGCTTCTTTCATTGCCACTGTCACCAGATCGGAAAGTACTTCTGCACCTTCCCCTAAAGCATCTGGAGAAATCTCCACTCGCTTGGGTTCTTGGTTCCCACTGACAATCACCTTCACTAGACCACCGCCAGATTCTCCTTGAATCTCCATTTGCTCCAATTCTTCTTGGAGTCGCTTTGCGCCTTCTTGAACTTGCTGCGCTTTCTTAAAAGCTTCGGCCAGTTCCTTCATTTTTCCTAAGCCAAAGCCAAATCCCTGTCCTTTTCCTGTCATAATTATTTGTACGCGTGTGCGTTGAATAACAAATCAAATTCAATTATAGATGCGGTAAGTAATTTGCCTGCTATACAAAACTTGACTAAACTTTGTTAAAAGCGAGTCATTCAACTAAAGTTTCCTTTAGAGCGTCTGCTTCTTGCTTCAATCAAGGGAGTCGGCTCCTTCTTGTCCACAAGCGTAAATTTGGGTGTAGCCCACCCTATCTTTCTAATACTCAAGCAATTTGTTGAAACTTTTAGCCATTGGACACCCATTATTTTTAGCAAATTTAACCTTCGGGGTACTCCCGTTTGACCTTTTTACAGGCTCGCTAGTTTTGACTCGACCGTGGTTTACAAACCAGATATTAAAGCCTTGGTTTTCGGCTTTAATTATATTTAATCACTAAACTCGTTTAATTCTGTGAAGGTTAGATAGTTTTAGTTAGGTTTTGAACAATTTAGTATTGC
Source organism: Nostoc sp. (assembly GCF_054880495.1). NCBI lineage: Bacteria > Bacillati > Cyanobacteriota > Cyanophyceae > Nostocales > Nostocaceae > Nostoc > Nostoc sp. The sequence continues at coordinate 13,449 of NZ_JBTYKD010000095.1, read as the reverse complement.
TCTTTTTTTACCAATAATTAATGCGTCATAAAATGGGGAGTGGGAATTGGGAATTGGGCATCGGTTATTTCTCCCCGTGCCTCTCCCAGTCCCCATTCTTTATCCACAAGCAGCTTGAAACTCTCCGATCATTTTGACTTCTGGCTCTAAATTAATAGACCAATGTTCTTGTACCTGATGTTGGATGTGGCGAATTAGACAGAATATGTCACTAGCTTTTGCTCCACCACGGTTAACAATGAAATTAGCATGGAGTAGTGCTACTTGCGCTCCACCAATTTGATAGCCTTTCAGACCAGTTTGTTCAATTAACCAGCCAGCACTGTAAGGTTTAGGATTGCGGAACACACTGCCACAACTGGGGAAGTTGTATGGTTGGGTACTCAACCGATGCTTTTTGTGTTGTTTGGTGATTGCCACAACTTTTGCGGGGTCGGCACCTGGCGCGAGTTGTAAGGTGGCTTGAGTGACTATGCGTTGGCAACGCCTCTCCCCGCCAGGAGAAGGAGACTCCCCACCTTGTAATAATGAAGTCCGATAGCTATAACCTAACTGATCGGGAGTAAGAGTTTCCAGCGTACCATCGGGTGAAAGTACCTGGGCGCTAACTAACATATCTGCAATACAGCTATTATGTGCCCCTGCATTCATCACCACGGCACCTCCTGCTGTTCCAGGGATACCAACAGCCCACTCCAATCCTTGCCACCCTAATTCTGCTGCTGCCCATGCCAAACTGGGAATTGATTCTCCAGCAGCAACGGTTAATTGACCTGTATCTGGATCAAAGTGGCTGAAGCGGAGATGACGAGTAGCAATGACTAACCCTGTTATACCGCGATCGCTCACCAACAAGTTAGAACCTGCTCCCAGTGTTGTCACCTTTAAATCACGTTCTTTTGCGTATTTAAGACTTGCTTGCAGTGCTTCTAAGTTTCGGGGGGCAACATACCAATCAGCGGCTCCCCCAACTCTATAGGAAGTAAAGGCTGACAAGGAAGCCTGAGACTTGATCGCACAATCAGTATTGGGTAAGTAAACTACTTCACTCTCCACCGAATTAGTTGTTTGGTGTTTCTTTGTATTCAAAGCAGAAACCGTGCAGACGTTTGCAGCTGCCTGGGAAATTGTCATTTTTACTTTATATTGGTAAAATTTTTACATTTATTTACCGCAAAAATACGGTAATAGAGTTAACTGGGCGCTTTGCTCAGAAATAAAACTTCGCAAAGTCTCAACTTAAGATGTGGCTTTAACAGGTTCGGAAAGTGTCGCTATTACTTCAGGAATCACCTGATTCAAGTTCCCAGCCCCCAGAAATAGCGTCAAATCTCCTGGGCGTAGTGTTCGCACCAAAAACTCACACACTGAGGGTAAAGTTGGTTGATAAATTACTTGCGAATGTCGTTTAGCAATTTCCCCCGCTAGATGTTCACCACTAATTTGCCCTAAATTTGGTTCACCTGCACTATAAATATCTGTCACCACAACTAAATCAGCATGGGTAAAGGACTCGGCAAATTCTTCTAAAAAGGTGAGTGTGCGACTATAGCGATGGGGCTGAAAGATGGCAACCACTCTTTGCCCTGGTCTTGCCTGTAAACTTGCTGCGGCCAGAGTAACGCGAATCTCGCTGGGATGATGAGCATAATCATCTATGAAGGTAATGCCATCGACTTCACCCCGCAACTCAAAGCGGCGTCTTGCTCCTTCAAAGGTGGCGATACCTTTGGCAATTTCTCCAAATTCTAAGCCCAAGACGCGACCAACAGCCACTGCTGCTAGGGCATTACTGAGATTGTGCCGACTGAGCAGCCGCAACTTTAACACGCCCAAAGCCTTGCCTCTTTCCCAAACTAGAGCCGTGGTGCCATCAGCACGATAATCAATATTGGTGACGGTGTAATCAGCGTCTGTATCTGAGTATAAGCTGTAGCTAATTGTCGGTTGCAAGCGATCGCGCACTGTAACACAATCAATGCTACCTATCAAGGTTTTACAACCCTTAGCAAATGTCTGAAATATGTCAATGACTTCTTCTAATGTATCGTAGTGGTCAGGATGATCGAGTTCAATATTGGTGATGATGCCAATCTCTGGAGCGTGTTTTATCAAGGAACCATCAGATTCATCTGCTTCGGCTACCAAATATTGGCTTTGTCCCAATCGAGCATTCCCGGACCAAGCATTGACTTCGCCACCGACTAAAATCGTTGGGTCTAAACCAGCTTGCAGAAGCATATAGCCAATCATGCTACTGGTTGTAGTTTTGCCGTGTGTTCCTGCCACTGCAATACTGTAGTAATCGGCAATTAAAGCTGCCAGTACATCTGAACGATGTAAAATTGGACAACCTAATTCCAGCGCTGCTTTGTATTCTAAATTATTCGTGTTAATTGCTGTTGAACAAATAACTTGAGGCAGTTTTGACTTAGTAGTAGTAGTAGCTAATTGTTCTTGTGAATTTAATACTACTGCATTCGCCAATACCTGAGGGCGAAAGAATTCGAGATTGCTTGCCTCTTGTCTATCAAAAATATGAGCACCTATAGATTCCAACTTGTGCGTAATGTGGTTTGCACGAAGATCCGAACCTGATACTGGAAATTGACGCTTGGCGAGAACGTATGCCAGAGCAGACATACCTATGCCACCGATGCCAATGAAATGAAATGGTCTACCACTAAAATCTACAGAATTAGTCATTTATTGCTCCTCTTACACCAAACCACACCATAATCACAAATGACACGCGTATCATAACAGGAATTTGATTTTCTACCGTAACTGCTCCTATATCATGTTTATGTTTGATGCCCGAATGATGTTTCCGCTCTGGTTTTCCTTGTTCAGAATGATTTTACCTTGGTTGGAGGTTTTTGCTATTTTTGAACTGTTGTTAAAATTATTCGGAAAATTTTGGCCGCATCGGGAAAGAAATTCTTGTAATATCAAATACATATTTTTGGCTACCTTACTGGAATTGGCTACATAATACATTGTTTAGTGAAACTGATTTGAAATTGCATCAAGTTTAGGCGTGAATTGAGTACAATAGTACATTGGTAATGAAACTATTTTTCAATTGCATAAAACCCAGGCATAACTGGATGCAACAACTGGCAATTTTTGGTGGCACATTTAATCCAATTCATTGGGGACACCTGCTCATAGCCGAGACAGCTTTGCATCAAGTATCCCTTGAAAAGGTAATTTGGGTGCCATCCCTAAATCCTCCTCACAAAGAAGCAGCTTTGTTTGAGCATCGTGTCCAAATGCTGCAATTAGGCATAAAAGATAACCCAGCGTTTACTGTCTCACTACTGGAGGCAAATCGCTTTGGGACTTCCTATGCCATTAACACGCTGATCGACTTATCTGCTTGTTACCCAAATACTTACTGGTACTGGATTGTGGGCTTGGATGCTTTCCAAACCTTACCCCGTTGGTATCGTGGACACGAACTAGCACAAATGTGTGATTGGTTAATCGCACCCCGACTGCTAGGTGGTGAGACTATAACTCAAAGCAAATTAATCTGCAAGCAAGTGGAGGAACAAATCAGCGAGCAGTCATATACCATTCACTGGCAACTCTTGAATACACCTTTAGTAGGAGTTTCCTCAAGTCTAATTCGCAAAATTTGCCGCGATAACTTCGTCAACGCCAAGGGCGATCGCCAGTCAATTCGTTATTTAGTCCCGGAATCGGTTAGATCATATATTACTAACAACAACCTCTATTCCTACAAATCTGAATAAATTATGTGTTTTTTTATTGACCTAACACTTTATGGTTAAGAGTCCTTCCCCCCTTTGCGATATGATTGGGGTCAACGATATCAACATATAAGCATAAATACAGAGGGCAAGACACTGTGATTAGAGTTGCAATCAACGGTTTCGGGCGGATTGGACGTAACTTTGCACGTTGCTGGGTGGGTAGAGAAAATACTAAAATCGATCTTGTCGCTATTAATGACACATCAGACCCTAGAACCAATGCTCACCTGCTAAAGTATGACTCAATGCTAGGGAAGATTAAGGGTGCTGAGATTAGTGCCGATGATAACTCGATCATCGTTAACGGTAAGACCATTAAGTGCGTATCCGATCGCAACCCAGAAAAGTTGCCCTGGAAAGATTGGGGAATTGACCTAATTATCGAAGCAACCGGGGTGTTTACTAGCAAAGAAGGAGCGCTCAAGCATGTGAATGCTGGAGCCAAGAAAGTTTTGATTACCGCTCCTGGTAAAAACGAGGATGGTACTTTTGTGATTGGTGTGAATCATCACGACTATGACCACAACATACACCACATTATCAGTAACGCTAGCTGTACAACCAACTGCTTGGCACCGATCGCCAAGGTGTTGAATGATAAGTTCGGCATCATCAAAGGCACGATGACCACTACCCATAGTTATACAGGCGATCAGCGCTTGCTAGACGCTTCTCACCGGGATTTGCGACGGGCGAGGGCAGCAGCAATAAATATTGTACCCACCTCCACGGGTGCAGCAAAAGCAGTGGCGCTGGTTATCCCAGAGCTTAGAGGCAAGCTAAATGGCGTTGCCTTGCGTGTACCTACCCCGAACGTCTCAATGGTAGATTTCGTAGTTCAGGTTGAGAAGCGTACTATTACGGAAGAAGTTAACCAAGCTCTTAAAGATGCTGCTGAAGGTTCACTCAAAGGCATTTTGGATTATAGCGAACTAGAATTGGTATCCTCTGATTATCAAGGTCATGATGCTTCTTCGATTGTCGATGCCAACTTGACTTTTGTCTTAGGTAATGACTTAGTGAAAGTTATGGCGTGGTATGACAACGAGTGGGGTTACAGCCAACGAGTTTTGGATTTGGCTGAGTTGGTAGCCGAGAAGTGGGTTTAAATAAAAAGTTAGGAGGAGAGACGCGATTAATCGCGTCTGTACAGGAGTGAGGAGTTAGGAATTAAAACTCATAACTCATAATTCATAACTTCTAACTATCGAAGTGTTGAAATCCCTGGCTAAGACTCAGAACTTGGTCAGGAAATTTTTTTTGTTCGTCATGCAATAATACTGTTGATCCGGCTCTAATGCTGCCCACGATCGCAGCACCTTCACCAAGATGTTGTACGAAGGCTGATGCTAAATCTTGTGGCAAGCACAGCACTAATTCAAAGTCTTCGCCACCGTATAGAGCATATTCTAGCCCTTGCTCTGGTGTCAGCCAATGGTTAAAAGTTTTTGGTACTGGAATTTGTCTGCGTTCTAGAACAGCGCCAACACCACTAGCGCGGCAAATTTGGATAATCGCATCTGCCAAACCATCACTGCTATCCATACCAGCAACGGAGAGTTGGGAGTTAGGAGTTAGGAGAGACGCGATTAATCGCGTCTGTACGTTAGGAGTTAAGATTTTCCAGAGGATTGGTAAGACATCTAATCGTGGCTGTGGGCGCTGGTGTGTGTGGATTAGAGCCGTGCGTTCTGTATCTTTGAGGTTTTGCCCCAATTCGGGATGCAAGAGCAGTTCTAAGCCAGCGTGGGAGGCTCCATGAACGCCTGTAACGACGATCGCATCTCCCACAACAGCACCAGAACGGCGGATAATTTGACTAGGGTGAACTTGACCAAAAGCGGTAATTGCCAGAGTCGTCACAGGCGATCGCACAATATCACCCCCGACAATTGGGGTATTGTATTTTTGCAGGCATTCTGTCATTCCCTGGTATAGTCGCTCAACCCAACTAACGCTAACTTCACCGGTAAGTCCCAACCCGACAGTAATTCCCAATGGGGAAGCGCCCATTGCTGCTAAATCTGATAAATTGGCAGCAGCAGCTCGCCAACCAGCATCTTCTGGGGAAGTGGTGAGGTTGCTAAAATGTACGCCATCAACCAGCATATCTGTAGTCACCACCAAAGATTGCTCTGGTGCAGTCACAAGAACTGCTGCATCATCCCCAATAATTTCTGGAGGACAGAAGCGCTGTAATCTTTCTAAAAGACCTTGTTCACCAATATCTTTTACTTGTTGAGAAGATAACTCACTGTTCACAATCGATTTTCGGTGTTGCAAAATTATAGAAAACTGATGATTTGCTTTACAGTTTAAAACATCGGTATCGTTTAGGAGACAGTTGGAATGGTCAGTACACCAGTAACCAGCATCACCTTTGAAGAGTACTTATGATGATGGCAACGGTTTTCATTACGAACTGGTGGATGGCAAGCTAGAGCTAAGAAACCCACCTACTATTGAACATTTCCTGATTGTCGATTTTTTGGATACTGCCTTGAAAGCAGAAATCAAACGTTGTAACTCTACTTGGCTGTGTTTTCGGGAAAGTGGGGTGAGAACGGGTAGAAATAAATCTAGGTTGGCAGTATTTGAGTCACCCCCGTTACTAATTGTCGAGGTGATCAGTCCAGAGTCGGTGAAACGGGATTATCGTTATAAGCGATCGGAATATGCAGCCTTAGAGGTTCCTGAATATTGGATTGTAGACCCACTGACAGCAAAAATTTCGGTGTTACTACTGGAAGATGGATTTTATGAAGAAACAGTTTTTACTGCCAACCAGCAAATTTTATCACGGACTTTTCCCAAATTAGCGATACCTGCGGCACACTTCGTGAACGCAGTTGCTCGGGTGTTCACCGCCGAGAATCTGAGTTAGGAGTTAGGAGTTAGATTTAAGATATGGGTATTGTTTAGGAGACAGTTGGGATGGTCAGTACACCAGTAACCAGCATCACCTTTGAGGAGTACTTAACCTATGATGATGGCAACGATTTTCATTATGAGCTGGTGGATGGCAAGCTAGAGCTAATGAATCCACCTACTATTGAACATTTCCTGATTGTCAAATTTCTTGAGCAAGGGCTAGATGCAGAAATCAAACGTTATAACTTTACTTGGCTGTGTTTTCGGGAAAGTGGGGTGAGAACGGGTAGAAATAAATCTAGATTGACTGATTTGTGTGTAGTCACACTAGAGCAGGCCAGAGAATTATTGAATGCTTCAGCAGTATTTGAGTCACCACCGTTACTAATTGTCGAGGTGGTTAGTCCTGAATCGGTGAAACGGGATTATCGTTATAAGCGATCGGAATATGCGGCCTTAGAGGTTCCTGAATATTGGATTGTAGACCCACTGGAAGCAAAAATTTCGGTGTTACTACTGGAAGATGGATTTTACGAAGAAACAGTTTTTACTGCCAACCAGCAAATTTTATCACGGACTTTCCCAGAATTAGCGATCGCAGTTGATCAAGTGTTCACCGCCGGGAATCTGAGTTAGGGGAGTTAGGAGTTAGGAGTTAGGAGTTAGGAGTTAGGAGTTAGTAATTGTGTTCTCCCTCATCCCCCTTCTTATGCAGTTTGTGGCTCAACCAGATTTTCTATTCCCTGAACCACAGTTGCCGATTCAATTTTGTCACCCGCCTTCAGTTTATCCAAAACTTCTTTGCCCTCGGTGAGATAGCCAAAAACAGCATAACGACCATCCAATAGGTTGCGGCCGGCGGGGGTAAGTTCGGGGTCAAACAAAAAGAAGAAAAATTGTGAAGAACCACCATTTACTTCACTTTCAGGACGAGCCATCACCACTGCACCAAAGGCAGAGAAAGGCAGAACTGGCATATCAAGGTAACGACCAGCTTCTTCTAAAGTAATGCTATATGTAGGTGCTTTATCCCCCTGAACTAAGACTTCTAAGGGAATGGCGCGATATTTGCCCGTTGTTGGGTCTATGAAACCGACCTCTTTTCCAGCAGGATCTCCAGTTTGGAGAAAGTAAGATTCTTCAGAACGGGTAAACTCTAAACCATTATAAAAACCCCTCTGTACCAAATCTACAAAATTCCCAGCAGTAACAGGGGCGCTGTAACCGTCGACTACCAGGGTCAAATCGCCTTTGTTAGTTTTGAATTCTACAGTGGCACGACCTTTAAGTTGCGGCAGATGACTATACTGGGCAGGCACTTCAAAGGGGAATTGTTTCACCATTGACTCTTCTAGCCCAGTAACGAGATTCAGCAGTTTAGCTCTATCTTGCAGAATTTGTTCTTTATCTTTGCTGTTCGCTAATTCTTGCAATTTACCCACCCCAGATTTCAACTCGGTAATCCAAGCTTCGGCTTGGGGTTGGCGTTCTTCGGGAACGCTTGTTAAGATTTGGGAGGGTTTATCAAGAATGCGGGATGCTTTGCTGATGTCTTTGGAAATAGCACCCCACCGCCGATTCGCCCGCAGTTGGGCAGAGATGTCCTCTAAACTGGCTTGTAGTTGCCGCACAGGTTTGTTATCTATCGGGAGTGCATACCGCAACAAAGCCTTGCCGTCGGTAATTGCATTGCCGGCTGGTAGTGCGGCGCTACTGGAGGGAGTCCACCCAGCTGTAGTTATGCCTAAAAATATTGTTACCAGCAGTATTGCCATTAGGCTGTTCTTCAGCCAGGATTTTAATAAGTTAAGCATGGGATAACTCAAATGCAGTATTAAATTGTTGACTGGACGTAACCCATCAATAATCTTCCCATGTTAGGTGCTGAATGGAACAGAGGGGCAGAGGAATGGAGGACAAATGACTAATGACAAATGACAACTAACTAATGACAAATGCCCAATGACGACCCTAGAAGGGTACAATAAATGCCGATTGTCTTCCAAAATTTGAAAGTTTCATGATCTCCAGTAACGACTTTCGACCCGGTGTTTCGATTGTATTAGATGGGTCTGTATGGCGAGTGCTTGAATTCCTGCACGTCAAGCCAGGCAAAGGTTCCGCCTTTGTCAGAACCAAACTCAGAAATGTCCAAAGTGGGAGCGTAATGGAAAAAACGTTCCGAGCAGGGGAAACGCTGCCGCAAGCCACCCTAGAAAAAAGCACGATGCAGCATACCTATAAAGAGGGCGATGAGTTCGTCTTTATGGATATGGAAACTTATGAAGAAGGTAGATTGACTCGCGCACAAATTGGCGATCGCGTCAAATACCTCAAGGAAGGTATGGAAGCCGAAGTAATTCGGTGGGGCGAACAGGTGCTGGGGGTAGAATTGCCTAAGTCTGTGATTCTGGAAGTTGTCCAAACAGATCCAGGTGTAAAAGGTGACACTGCCACAGGTGGATCAAAACCAGCAACTCTGGAAACTGGTGCAATTGTGATGGTTCCTTTGTTTATCACCCAAGGAGAACGCATCAAAATTGATACTCAGGAAGATAAATATATCAGCAGGGAATAACTTTCATTTCTACGGAGATGTTTGCCCCCCGATTTAAATCCCTACATAGGGATTAAATCCTTGCCACATTTAAGATGCTAATTTACGGATAGGTCGAGGTAATAAAAACTGTGCCATTGGACTTTAATGAAATCCGCCAACTACTGGCAACTATCGCACAAACAGATATTGCAGAAGTTACGCTCAAAAGCAGTGATTTTGAACTAACAGTCCGTAAGGCTGTGAGCATCAGCAATCAGGTGTTATCGGTAGGTCAAACGACCTTGGGCGGTGTGGTAGGTTCCGGCTTGACGTCGGCTTCATCTTTGGGAAACCAGGGAACCCCAAGTCAGGTAACGGAGGTGTCCACAGGTCGCCTGTTTGAGAATACTGGGACTGGCACACAATTGCAGTTGTCAGTAAATCCTCCCTCAACGATTGACCAGAGATTAGTAGAAGTGCCTTCCCCAATGGTGGGAACGTTTTATCGCGCTCCTGCGCCGGGGGAAGCCGCATTTGTGGAAGTGGGCGATCGCATCCGCAAGGGTCAAACAGTTTGTATCATTGAGGCGATGAAGCTAATGAATGAAATTGAAGCCGAAGTCTCTGGACAGGTGATGGAAATTCTCCTCCAAAATGGTGACGCTGTAGAATATGGTCAACCTTTGATGCGAATTAACCCTGATTAAGTATTAATGTATATATGAAATGAGTCATCATTAAAACTTTCAGTCCTTGCGGGTTAATCCTGATGAAACAAACGTTGCCTTTACCACCAGAAGTGGTGCAACAAGTAGCTGAATACTTCAGCTTGTTAAGTGAGCCGATGCGCCTGCGACTGCTACACTTATTACGGGATGAAGAAAAATGCGTGCAAGAGTTGGTAGAGGCAACACAGACTTCTCAGGCAAATGTGTCAAAACACCTGAAGGTAATGTGGCAAGCAGGTATCCTTGGCCGCCGCAGTGAAGGAACTTGCGCCTATTACCGGGTGGAAGATCAAATGATTTTTGATTTGTGTAATCGGGTTTGCGATCGCCTTGCCACAAGGTTAGAAGAGCAAGCCCGTAATTTTCGTGTGTTAAATAGTAATCGGTAAGCTTAACTAAGAGTTATGAGTTAAAACTCCTCACTCCTGTACAGACGCGATTAATCGCGTCTCTCCTCTTTTTTAAAGCGGATAATTTTTCTGAAAGTTTTCACGAGTTAGCGGTTGTTGTAACTCTAGACCCTCACCGCCTAAAACATCCAACGGTTTGCCGTTCACGTCAATGTACACCTTGGCTTTTGGATTTAAAGTTGTCGCAGTATAAACAACTTGTCCCACACGACCCATCATTGAAGTGCTACCACCACCACTGGTAAAATCTTCAGATAAATTAACGTGAACCTCATCATTTTCCGCTTTCAGCCCCAACAGTTTGGTTGCTTTGGGGATAGTTGTTGAATCTGTCCCTTCTTTTGGACCTGCTAACAAACTTTGGAAAGCTGCTTCTAAAGCTTGGTTGGGTTGTACAGAAGCTACTTTAACAGGCTGGGGAACCAAAGCAACATTTTTGTCTTTTGGTCTTAGCCAATAAACGTTAGCGGTTTGCTCATTACCTGGCTGCTTAGTTGATGGCTGTGCTGGCTGAACGATTCGCTCAGAGGGGTTTGACGCTGTGGGAGTATTGCTGGAGTGTGAAGTAAACCAAGCTACACCGCCACCCACAGCTACAACCACTGCCGAGACGGCTGCAATTACGCCTGAAGAAATACGATTGGATTCTTGTTGATCTTTCATGTTCAAAACCTTTCTGACTGAGGGCTGATATGGTAGTTATGTGAGGAGCAGCCTGGTTAAGGACGATACTTACAAGTGGAGAGTTTCCTACAACCTGGAAATGCGATTATTTTTAATCCTGTAAGTCCTTGATTCAATTTTAGAATTTTTACTTCTAATCCGTCACCTGCCAAATTATGTAAATCTCTTTCTTTGTGGAGATGATTGAGGAGTAAATTTTAAACGCAAAGGCAGCGCGTTGCGTATTTTCCCACGCCACTCCCCCCAACGGAGGGAACCTCCGCAAGGGGGTGGCTCCCCGTTGTAGCGACTGCCGTCGCGAAGGAAAACGCAGAGGAACGCGGAGTATTTTTCACAAAAGTCCCTCGGCGAACCTATGCATCTTTTTGCGTTTATTTTTTATCCTGTATTGCTACGGTAATCCACTTATGAAGTGTTGTTGTAACTTCATCAATGACAATTTCTTGCGATTTACGGGTGGCTCTTTCTACAACTTCGACTTTGCCATTAGCGATCGCACGTCCGGTTACAATCCTATAAGGTATGCCAATCAAGTCAGCATCTTTAAATTTCACTCCCGCACGTTCATCCCGGTCATCAAGTAGGGTTTCAATTCCCGCTTGATTGAGTTCTGTGTAAAGTTTTTGAGCGATTTCGACTTGTTGAGCATCCTTAATGTTAGGAATTGTGATGATCGCGTGATAAGGTGCGATCGCAACTGGCCAAATAATCCCATCTTTATCATAAGATTGCTCTACGGCAGCTTGTGCCAATCGTGACACACCTACGCCAAAACAACCCATAAATAGCGGCTTTTCTTCACCCTGTTCATTGGTATAAGTTGCTCCCATCGCTTGGGAATATTTAGTGCCTAATTCGAAGATGTGACCTGCTTCAATTCCACGGGTGTTTTGTAATACTTGTTCTGGGTTATGGATGGCGCGATCGCCTGGTCTTGCCTTCCGCACATCTACTGCTTTTTCTGGCAAATTAAATTGCTTACCCCAATTAGCACCAACTACGTGATAGCCAGCTTCATTCGCGCCTGTAATAAAGTTTTTTAAATCAAAGGCTGTGTTGTCTACCAAATGTACAAGTTTTGGATATTCTAGTTCCAAACTTCTTAGCTGGTTATTGAGTTTCGTAAAAGAAAGTACCTGATTTACCAAAACCTGTTGAGCAGAATTTTTGACATCTGACACTAAATATTTGCCATTTTCGTCTGGTGTCAGATATTGCAAAATATTTGCCAGTACCTGCAAAGATAAACCATACTCTGGTTCTAGTTGCAAATTTGTAGCTAATTCTTGGTGGGTTAAGGCTTTAACTTTGATATAATCCCCTAAATTAGGAGAAATATAACCCAAGGGGAGTGGTTTAACAGCCCAATGCTTTTGCGATTCCACGTCAGAAATTTTCAAATGTATAATGGCTAAATCTTTACCATTTTCATCAACAGATGGAAACGTTGCAGTTCTACCATATTGATCAGTAAATTGAGATAACACATTCTGTAGCTTAATTTCGTTAACTTCTTGGTCTCCCCGAATACTGACAAGTACTAGCAAAACATTATCATTGGCATAAACGGCTTCGTAAAGGACATTTTTTACTAATTGAGTGGGAGAACAGTTGAGGAGTTGACAAACCTTTTCAATCGTCTCTGTTCCAGGTGTATCGCGTTTCTCATAGCTTGTAAACCGTGAGGTTTCGGCGTCAATTGGTAAAGAAATAGCCTTTTCTACGTTAGCGGCGTATTTACCATCCTCAGTGTAGAGAACTTCATCTTCGCCAGCTTCCGCCAAAATCATAAATTCTGTGGAACCTGAACCACCAATTGCACCAGAATCAGCTTCTACCGCCCGAAAAGCTAAACCAGAACGCCGCAGGATATTGCTGTAAGCTTTATACATATCCTGGTAAGTTTCTTTGAGGCTGTCTTCATCGGCATGGAAAGAATAGCCGTCCTTCATGATAAACTCCCGTCCGCGCATCAAACCAAAGCGGGGACGAATTTCATCGCGGAATTTGGTTTGAATTTGGTAGAGATGTAGTGGTAGTTGGCGATAAGAGCGAATCATATCACGAGCGATCGCTGTAATAACTTCCTCATGAGTTGGCCCTAATCCTAATTGTTGCTCACGGCGGTCAATTAGGGAAAACATGATCCCCTCAGCTTTGGTGTAAGTATCCCAGCGTCCCGATTCCTTCCATAAATCAGCAGGTTGCAATTGTGGTAAAAGACATTCTTGTGCGCCTGTAGCGTTCATTTCTTCCCGCACAATCTGGGAAACTTTTTGCAGCACCCGCCACATTAAAGGCAAATAAGCATAAATACCGCTACCGATGCGACGAATGTAGCCTGCACGGAGTAATAATTTATGGCTAGGAATCTCAGCATCAGCCGGATCATCCCGCAGTGTAACAAATAACATTTGTGAAAGTCGCATCGTTTA
>NZ_JBTYKD010000094.1:0-119573 GCF_054880495.1 Nostoc sp. | reverse complement strand
TCGCAACGTATCTATACTCCTGTTTTGCGTCACAATATCTAACACAGCCTGAAGGTGAAAACTACACCTGCTGAGTAACTTAACAACGTTAATTTCATAGAACAGTAAATAATTTATTACCCAAACCTTTTTTATAGCAGTGTGATCAGCTACGCCATCGTCGAAGCGATCGCACTGATGGTTGGTGAGACCAGAGCCACACTAGCCTAAAAGTCTTGCTATATAGCAATCGCCAAAGCTGTTAGGACAGTTGGCGGGAAACGCCCCTTCAACAGCCTACTTTGTGATTTTATTGCTGTCCTAAGCTACCTGTCCGTTGCTATATAAGCATTACAGCAGTAAAGTTAGCGAAACTACTGTCTATCAGCCAGGGGTTTTCTATCCACCAACACCGGCTGTTTATACTTCGCCACCTCAAAGAGCGCCAGTCTTAAAGCTGATTCATAGCACTGTAAGAGAGTTTATAATATATGTACAGATTTATGTACATCAAGTAATGTTGCCTTACAAAATCACATCTCCAACCGATGCAAGAAATTACTTTTTTAAGTTGTTAGAACTGGTAGCCGAAAATCATCAGGTGTATATGAGCAATCGTCGTGATGGTGAAAATGTAGCCTTGATTGCTGAGTCAGATTTGGTAAGTTTGCTAGAGACGGTGTATCTTTTGCGATCGCCTGCTAATGCGCGTCGTTTATTAGATGCAATAGAGGAGTCGAAAACTGGCAATATCCAACCTCAAGCGATCGCAGAACTTCAGCAGGAGTTGGGAATTGAGCAAGAAGAAGAAAAAGAAAGCTGAATCTAGTGAAATTAAGCCAGTTGTTGTTAATCGAAGTCCTGGTTTTAGTTCTAAATTTAAAGAAGATTTAGCTTGGTAGTTCAAGCAAGATTTTCAGAAAGCATCGAAAATATTAGATTTGGTTACAGCTGTAATGCAACACCCGTTTGAGGGTATTGGTAAACCAGAAGTATTAAAATATATGGATGCAGATATTTGGTCGCGGCGAATTGATTTAGAACATCGCCTTGTATATCGAGTGGCAAGTACTCAGATTGATTTTCTCACTTGTCGATATCACTATGAATAATCGATTTAAAGCCGAGTAATATATTAATATCAACAACATTTATGCCATCTCCAGCAACGGTATCCCACGTAGAAATTTCAGATTGATACTCTGGATCTTCTGCATCCTGCTTGAGGGCTGTAATCATTTCTGCTGCTAAAATTCGGTGGCGGTGTTCTGCCAGCAGTGTATTGATGTATGCACTACGATTTCCTTGTGCATACTGATCTACGAATTGTAGAATATCTTCTTCTAAGCTAATTGTGACTTTGAGCATCTGTATGAATTTTTAGTATTACTATTTAGTATGATTTTATCATCATATAATTTACCAAGTCTATGTTTCCGGAAAGGACACATGTTCATAAATGTCCGCTAGGGAACAGGCAAAGTTTAGGCTGATTAACTGTAATTCTTGATTTACTTTATAACTATATAAAACCCATCTTCCTTCAGCATTGCGACGAAAACAATCAACACGCTATTTTTGTCAATCAATATCAATCTTCTGCTCGTAACAACCAAAAGCCGCTATAAGTCATGCCGGAATCGTCTGGTTGAACTAACAAAAAATGCAATCCTCGACTTTGCTGTTTCCGTTGTTCAAATGCTTGGGCTGCTGTTGTAACTTCTGGATCTTCAAATGTGGCAACAATCCACCTATCCACTAAGCCAGCTTCTAATATTAAGCCATCCGGTGTGCCAGAAATGTAGTTTAACGCCACAGGATGAGCTTGCTGCAACCAGCGTGCTAGACGCATTGATTGGCGTCCACCATAAATTATTACACCAGGGACGGGCACTGTTGATGCCAAACCCAAATTGATGGGTTTGAGATGTTCTGGGATGTGCAAAATGGGAATGGGGCGATCGCTAAATCTCGTTTCTACATCACTAGCAGCTAGAGTCGCAAAACGCCATTGTTCTCCCCAGAGATTTTCTGGTAATGGTGCTGGGGGTGGTTTATCCAGCGTTGAAGGATATTGCTTTTCTTGTAACCACTGCTTCAACGCCAAAGTATGGCGGGTAGGTTCGACATTTATACTTAAATTACGTCCAGCCGCCTCAATTAAACTTAGTGACTGAGGACGAAATACCTGAATCACATCTGGCAATTTTTCACCAGCAGCGAATTCAAATTGAGCAGCAACCCAATTAGAATTTGCTGCTGACTGGAGACAGCTAGCTTCATATTGAAAGCTGCGAGTTGCGTCACAAATCAACAACTCCCATAAAATTTGTCCAGATGCATCTGCTAACGGACGACGAAAAAAATCAGCCTGCCAAATTTTCATAGGAGATGGGGGAGAGTTAAAACTGAAAGTTTCAAGCTCAGAGGTTCAAGTTTTATGCTCAAAGGTTCAACGTTTATGCTCAAAGGTTCAAGTTTCATGCTCAAAGGTTCAACGTTTATGCTCAAAGGTTCAACGTTTATTTATGCTCTGAGGTTCAACGCTTATGCTCTGAGGTTCAACGCTTATGCTCAAAGGTTCAAATTTCAAGCTCAGAGGTTCAACGTTTATGCTTATTTCTCTCATCTTCCCATGCCAATACCCAATTTAAAAAGCCTGAATCCATTCTTTAACAGAATACTCAGTCCAGATGCCATTTTTCCAGTAAGGGTCATTTTCAATTAACTGGCGTACAGTGGCTTCGTCTTCGGCTTCGTAAATCCCAAAAACTTTTGTAACATCTTTGGTGGGACCAATAGTAATCAGCACACCGGATTCTTTCTGTTTTGCTAATCCGTCTAAATGAGCTTGACGGTGGGGGGTACGTTTTTCGAGAACGTCTTCGCAGTAAGTTCCCCAGACTACATATTTAGGCATGGTTAATCAATTTAAAATTTAAAAAAATGAACGCGAGTGGAGAGTAGGGAGTAGGGAGACAAGGGGGATAAGGGGCATAAGGGAGATAAGGCAGACAAGGGGAATAACCCATGCCCAATACTTCTCTACGAGAGGCTGCGCCAACGACGCCGCTCAGTACAAGTCAGTACAAGTGCCCAATGCCCAATAACTAACTTCTCAGGTTAACGCCGAATTTTTCCACTAAAGCTTCGCGGACTTTATTGTGTACTGGTTCAACTTCTGCCTCAGTCAGAGTGCGATCGCTAGCCCGATAAACTAAACGAAATGCTAAACTCCGCTGCCCTTCTTTTACATTTTCACCACGATATTCATCAAATAATTCTACCGATTCGAGCAAATCTTTACCCGCTTTGGTAATTACTTTTTGAATTTCCGCAACTGAGATTTTCACTGGTGCAAAAAAGGCGATGTCGCGATCGCTAGCTGGATAGGTAGAGTAGGAACCGAATGTTGGCACAAGAATTTCATCTTGTCCTAGAGAATCTAAAAGCACATCTAGATCCAACTGGAAAACGTAAACGGAATCTGGTAAGCCTTTTTCTCGTCGCAATTGCGGATGTAATTGCCCAAAAATTCCCAGTCTGTTACCCCGAATCCACAGAGAAGCGGTGCGTCCTGGATGTAAGCGATCGTCGCGGCGATCGGGTTGAAATTCAATTTCCAAACCAAGTTGCCGAAATACACTTTCTAAAATACCTTTGGCTTCAAACCAGGTGAGCGGTTGTTCGCGGCCACTTTTTGCCCATTTGCCAAGGGTGCGATCGCCTCCCACAATCCCCGCAAGGGCTTCTGTTTCTTGCAAACCGTCTTCTTCTCGCCAGAAAATTTGCCCGATTTCAAAACCGTTAAGGGCACCATTACCCTGCTCTAAATTATATCGAAAGGCATCAATTAACCCAGATATCAAATCAGTTCGCAGTGCCGAATATTCGACAAACAAGGGATTTGTTAATACTATCCCTCTATCTTCTCCTGGTTTGACTAAAGAATAGTGGATTAATTCTGTCAATCCTTCAGCCCGGAGGAAAGCTCGTAAGTTGCGAATCAGTTCTTCATCTAAAGGCAGATAGCCAGCTTCCGCTTTTTCTGGTAAGGTATCACAGAATTTGTTATACCCATAGAGACGGGCAATTTCTTCAATTAAATCAATTTCTCGCTCTAAGTCGCGGTAACGATAGGGTGGGACAGAAACTGACCATGTACGTTGATGTGTACTATCTTCTCCTGAAGGAGTCAACTGACATCCCAATGCAGTCAGGATGCGCTCAACATCTTGTTCTTGGAGTTCACCTGTGTCTTTTCCCAAATCGATTGGCCCCAGTATTTGATTAACTCGATCTAAACGCAGTGCGATGGAATGACTCCAGGTAGATTTATTGGGGCGGGTGTCCGCAATTTCCTGCTGTACAATAATTCCACTAGCCAATTCGCTAATTAAGGATAAGGCGCGGCGATTAGCAATTTCCAACTCAGCCCGGTTAACTCCCCGTTCATATCTACCAGAAGCCTCACTTCTTAAGCCTGCACTCCGGGAAGAACGCCGAATTGCCACGGAATCAAATAACGCCGCTTCTAAAACGAGCCTTTGAGTGCCTTCATGGACTTCTGTTTCTTCCCCACCCATGACTCCCGCCAGTGCAACGGGTTTTTCGTTGGCGGTAATTAACAAATTTTGGGTTGATAGGGCGCGAGTTTGTCCATCTAGGGTTTTGAGAGATTCTCGCGCAGTGGCGAAGCGGACGCCGATGCTTAAATTTTCACTACTTGCAAGAGATTGTAGGCGATCGCAATCAAAAGCGTGCAATGGTTGTCCCCATTCCAACAAAACGTAGTTAGTAATATCCACAACATTACTGATGGGACGTACCCCAGCCGCCCGCAAACGCTGTTGCAACCATTCGGGAGAGGAAGCAATTTTTACCTGTTCAATTACCGTACCAATGTATGCAGGACAAGCTTGGGTATCGGCGATTTTTAAAGCTAAATTTCTGGCATTTTTGGAAATAGAGACTTCATCAGGTTCAGAAATGCTCAACTTTCCACCCGTCAAAGCTGCTACTTCTCTAGCTACGCCTACCATACTCAGAGCATCAGCGCGATTAGCAGTTGCAGTTAAGTCTAAAATTACATCATCTAAACCCAACAACGGACGCACATCACTACCCAATGGTAAATTTTCCTGGGTAAAAATATGAATTCCGTCTACATCGGTGGGCAAACCAAGTTCTTTTAAAGAACAAATCATTCCCTGAGATGGGACACCACGCAGTTTTGCAGGTTTAATTTTTAAATCGATCTTGGGTAAGTAAGTACCCGTAGTTGCCACTGGTACATAAATATCTGCCTTGACATTGGCAGCACCACAGACAATATTTAAAGTCTCACCTGTACCGATATCCACTTGGCAAACACTCAATTTATCGGCGTTGGGATGGGGTTGACGCTCAAGCACTTTCCCGATCACCACGCCATTTGCCCAAGTGCGGCGATCTTCAATCTCTTCAACCTCAAACCCAGCCATTGTCAGGGTTTCGGCTAATTCTTCTGGACTAAGTTTTATCTCTACTAGTTCGCGCAGCCAATTTAGAGAAATACGCATGGAGTGTGCTTGTTTTAGGAATCGTCTTTTGCTCTAATTTTAGGGTGTTTACTAGCGATCGATGCCTACTCGTCCCGCAAGACGTACCCTTTCACTTGAACAATCCTACTACGTTAGACTGGCAGAACAATCTTTCATGCTAATCTTTTCTTGGTGTCTTGGTTTCTGTCAATGTCGAAGATTCAGTAGATTATATATACAAATGGAACCCACGATTGAACAGTTATAGCACTTACGCACAAGTTACGGAATAATGTAGACGCATTGGCGTTCGCGTTAGCGTCTCTGAAAGAGAAGCCTCTGGTTGGCGCAGCCTCTCGTTAGCGCAGCCTCTCCAAGAGAAGAGAAGAAAAGAGAAGCGGCTTCCCGCAGGCTACCGCAGAGGCGCAGAGAAGCCAGTGTGTTGCAGGGGTTCCAAGAGTTGTAGCAACTGGCGCGACACAGAGAAATCAGAGTTTGAGAGATATTTTGCGTAAGTCCTAAGTTAAAGACTTTCTATGATTTATGTGTGCGAGTAAGTACCCTATTACAAACAATTGAGCTAACTAGGTACGAGAGGCGATCGCAAAGAGGGCGCGTTGTAAAGTCATGTAACGTAAATCAAGTAAAATCCTTGATATATGATTGTTTGAATACCAAACTTTCAATGAGGTAAAATGAATCAGCAAAACAGGCGTTAGCTTGAATATTTATCAGGTGATTATGTTAAAATATCTGCGTTTATATTAGCAATATCTAAATTATATAAAAATGTAATAATGACAATCCTATCAAACGAAAAACCAATTATTCTTGTTTGCGCTGCTGATGATAACTACTCTATGCCTATAGCATCGGCTACCCGCTCAGTTATTGCCAATTTCCAAAGTGAACACAAGTTGGTTCTATATATTATTGATGGTGGAATTAGTAAACTCAACAAACAGAGAATTATCAAAAGCTTAACATCTGAGGAAGTCAGTATCAATTGGCTCAAGCCCAAAAAAAAGCACTTCAAAAATGTACAGATTTCATCCACCATTACAATTGCTGCTTACTATCGGCTTTTAATTCCTCAACTGTTACCAAAGCAATTTGATAAGGCAATTTACATTGATAGTGATGTGATTGTACAAGGAAATATAGAGGGATTATGGAATATTGATATTGGAGAATATTATCTCTTGGCAGCACAGGATCTGGGAGCGCCTTATGTATCTTCGCCGAGAGGACTGATAAATTATCAAGAGCTTGGCATTTCTCCAGAATCTAAATACTTTAATTCCGGGGTTCTAGTAATGAATCTCAAAAAATGGCGCGAAGATCAGATTTTTGAAAAAGTAATTGAGTATTTGACAATAAATAAACAGTATGTGCGGTGGCATGATCAAGATGCTTTGAATGCTATTCTTGCAGGAAAATGGGGGGAACTTGAACCTGGATGGAATCAAATGCCATATTTGTTTCGATATTCATCTTGGCAAGATAGTCCGTTTACAGAAGATGTATTCAATCAGCTAATGAATAATCCTGAGATTATTCATTTTTCAACTGGGGATAAGCCTTGGCAGAATAGTTGTAACCATCCTGACAAAGATTTATTTTTTCAATACCTTGATAATTCAATTTGGTCTAATTGGTATGCGGAACAAGCTGTAAAAAAAGAAAGGAAAAGGCGGATGGCTTTTTTACACAACAGTTATCATCTGGTGAAGCAGCGAATTAAATCACTGTTGAAAGCATAAGGAACTTCCAAATAAAAAAACATCCCAAATTTTCTTGTGGGATGGGTGTCCGCACCCGTCCCATATTCAGGGCGGGCTTTCCTGCCCACCCCACAATATGGATAATTTATTTCTTGTCAGTCCCTAAGTAGCGTAGACCTAGCATTGAAGCAATGTTATGGGAATATGCTGACTGAAATTCTCAAAATCGTTATCTGTGGTTATTATTTTGTAATTTCTCCGAGCGGCTGCGGAACAAATGAGGAAATCTGTGTTTGCACCTTGAATACCGTTGCTTCAGCAAGTATTATAAAACTCAGAAGCAAGTTCATAGTCTTCCATATCTAACTCAAGATTAGGAAATGCGCGGAGATAATTTTTTAGCCGATTGTATTGGTTGGTGTCACGAATCCCTGAGAGTATCTCTTGCCGAACAGCACCTAACAAAGCAACTCGACCATCAGCAATTAATTCTTGCAACACTGCAACATAGGGTGAGTCGTCAACTTTATAATTACGTCTGAGAGCTAAAGACCAAATTGAAGTATCAACAATGACTTTCATCGACTCCGACGCTGTTGCTTGTAGTCATAATCATCGTCGTATTCAATCGTACCAAATAACTCCAGAATTTTCAGTTGCTTTCGACGCTGTACATACTCTCGTAATGCCTCTTCAACAACAGCATCCTTAGTTGGATGACCACCAAGTTCAAGAGCTTCCTTAATTAAGTTTTCGTCAATTTCTAGATTAGTAGCCATATGCAAATTCTTCTAATTAGGAATTACGAAATATTTTATGCTTAATTTAAGTCAAATGCATAAAGACCATTTTCAGTAATTGGGTGCGAGTAAACGGTTTAGTCAGATATCCAGATGCCCCTACTAATCTCGCTTTTACTTGGTCTACAATTCCTTTATTCCCAGTGACAAAAATGATCGGAGTCCTCTTAAATATTGAATTATTTCGTATAATTCGACACAACTCATAACCATCGATTCCTACCATGTTTAAATCCAGCAAAATTAAGTCCGGTTTGTGCCTTATAATTGACAAAGCAGCTTTTATTGGATCGTTGATAGTCACTACAGAAAAACTTTCATTTTCTAAGAAATAGCTAATTTCTTTGAGAATTGTGCGGCTATCATCTACAGAAACGATTTTGTGGATTTTTTCTGCCGTTACAGTAGCAGCCGTTACTCTTTGGGAAGCAGGATTTATGTTATTTGATATTGTTGGTTCCTGAAAGTTTGCTTTTGGAGGAGCAGAAATCTGTGATAATCGCTGAACAGGAACTATATTCTCTTCAGAAATAACTGCATAAGAGTTGAGGGTGATACTTAGTTTTTCTTTGCTATGAACTAAGTCTGTAATTGATTTTGAGAGAAGCGTAGGCGTAGCCGGTGGTAGATATCGCTGCTCAAAAATCTTTGGTAATCTATCAAATGGTGGATCAGGTTCATGCAAGATAATCGCACCATTAACGATGTAAGGGTATAAATTGTCAGCTAGTTGGATTTCATCTTGATTCAAAATTACAGCCAGATGACGCAGGCTAAAACCCTTCATCCAATTAGTTAGATATGGCTGGAGGTTTGGTAAATCTTTTTCCTCAAGTTTGCTGTTAATCAACAGATATGGACGTTGATAGGGAGAAGAAATTTGGGGAACAAAAGCCTGCCAATTCTGTAATCCCATTTGGCAACATTCGAGAACTTTTTCTACATCTAGCCGGCAATTTTTTGGCATTCTATTCAGTGGTTCTGTTAATTTATAAGTGCCTTTTTTGATGAGCAAAAATGATTCAATCACCTCTTTAACTAATTCTTGAACCAGCATTGCTGCTTGTGGAGAATGTAGATGTTGTTGACTAACAAGCCAGGATATAGCCTGATATTCAGGAGGGCCGCTGATGGAATTGCTATTATGTTCGATTAACTGACCGTGTGAATCAGGTTCAAACATCAGACGTAATTGAACACGAACCTCGCTAGTAAGTAGTGGAATTTGGTGGCTGAGGCGACGCAAATGACGTTCTAATCGGTCAAATGGTTCCACTGAATGGGTAGCGTAGGTTATTTTGCCCTGTTCTAAGTAAATCGACCAAGAAACTGAGTTACTTAATGCTTGTAAACAAGTACTGTCGGAGCAATTGGATAACTGTCTTAATAAACTTAGAGGACGTAGTTTGGTGAATGCACCTGAATTATTCATATTTTTCAAGTTTTTTACGGAATCAACAACCGAACATTTGTAAATTGAAAATATCAGCGATGAAACATTTTCTTCTTTGTCATATTTCTCTACACACAAATTATCTATTTTAAAATATGTATAACTATATTAAAAATTATAAGGTTTAAAATATATTTGTTAGATTTGGCACATTATACCTAATTTATCTCAAAAAACAAGTAGGTGGGTATGAATAAAGGTAAACACTGATTATGGCTAGACTATCAGTAGATGTTGGTTGCCTCCAAGCTTTACTCACTACCGACAACTCTTGGCTGAAGACCTTAATAATGACGTTTATTTATGCCCACTCTCTTAAAGAGGCAAATTTGATTCTAAGTTTCCGTAGTTACACTGGTATACTTATAGAGCTAATGATCTTCATTATGGTCAATCACTTTTCTCTAAAGAACCGATTCTCCTACATAAAATCTTTAAAAACTTATCTAGGAAAGTTTACGTATTTATTGTACTGTAGGTTTAATGGATATAACTTTTTGGTAAATACATTACAACAGGTAATGGTCAGTTTTGATAAACTAAGCTATGCTCAAGTTCATCTTAATATAGAGAACTTCATGAAAATAATTTGTTTAATAAAGATTAGACCATCTACGACTAGATACTATATTCTGTAGTGGCTTCGGCAACTGTAATTATATACTCTGAGAAAAGGAAAATAAAACGTTGAACTTTAACATAACACAAAAAGTTATGCATGATACATTAAGACTTGATGAAGTAGTAGAATTTGCTGAGAACCCAGAACCACGTTGTCCTTGTGTGCTGTTACTAGACACATCTGGCTCGATGCAAGGAGATCCGATTGAGGCTTTAAATCAGGGTTTACTAAGTTTAAAGGATGAATTAGTCAAAAATTCTTTAGCTGCCAGACGGGTAGAAGTGGCGATTGTCACTTTTGATAGTAATATCAATGTAATACAAGATTTTGTGACTGCGGATCAATTCAATCCGCCGATTTTGACAGCACAGGGCTTGACTACGATGGGTGCAGGAATTCATAAAGCTTTAGACATAATTCAAGAGCGGAAATCTCAGTATCGTGCCAATGGAATTGCTTACTATCGTCCTTGGGTATTCATGATTACCGATGGAGAACCGCAAGGCGAGTTAGAGCATGTGGTAGACCAAGCATCCCAGCGCTTACAGGGAGATGAAGCAAACAAACGTGTAGCATTTTTTACAGTTGGTGTAGAAAATGCGAACATGACGCGTTTAAATCAAATAACTGTGCGTACTCCATTAAAACTCAAAGGATTAAATTTTATTGAGATGTTTGTTTGGTTGTCAACTAGTATGGCGGCTGTTTCCCATTCGCAGGTGGACGAACAGGTAGCACTACCGCCGATTGGTTGGGGGACTGTTTAAGTGAACTACTTAGACTTGCCTACGGAACAGAGTCTTAGCTCTCCCAATTCATCGGGAATAGCCATCAATTACTCCATAGTTTTTTTGGTCTGACATTCCCTCCTTTTGTCAGGAGTCCTGGTTCCCAAGACCCGAATCTTTTCCCCTGAGCGAAGTCGTTGGCGTTCACGTTAGCGTCTCTGAAAGAGAAGCCTCTCGTTGGCGCAGCCTCTCGTTGGCGCAGCCTCTCGAAGAGAAGGGTTCTCTTGCAACATATACCTATAAGAAAAGGTTTTCGCTTATGGCATTGATGGTCAAGACATTAATTATAATACCCGAAAAAATTGGGGATTCGTCATCCATCCAAAATTTGTTTTTACTTTGTACAAAATTAATTCTGGATGCAATCCTCATCCCCCGTGGTCACTGAGCGCGGTCGTTGTGCTCACAATCCCCATCGAATCACTACCTTATTCGCGTAGCGGACGCACTAGAAGATGGGGACTTCCGCGAAGCATTAAAAATCGCAGCTTGATGTTTACACAGCTAGCTGCTGGAACAAAATTTATGAACATATCAAAACAGATTACTCAATGGCGGATTGTGGCTGCCTCTGTATGTGGTACAAGTCACTTAAAAAACAAGCAGTTATGTCAGGATGCTCATCATTGGCAGATATTGTCAGATAATATTTTAGTGGCGGCCGCAGCAGATGGTGCGGGTTCTGCTAGTCTGGGAAAAGTGGGAGCGATGGTTGCTGTGGAGACAGCAATAGAAAACATTTCCACCAAAGGACTGACGCGAAAAATTTTAACTGATGATGCATTGGTGCGATCGCTCTTAAATGATGCCATACTAGCTGCTAAAAAAGCTGTGGAGGCTGAGGCGGTTACTAGTGACAAACAGCCTCAAGATTTAGCAACTACCTTAATTATGATGATTGCCACACCAGAAGTTGTGGCTGTGGCACAGATAGGTGATGGTTTGGCAGTGGCAAAAGATAGCATGGGCAATCTCCTCGCACTGACTATACCTGATAGCGGCGAATACATCAACGAAACCACTTTTTTAACTTCGCCTAACGCTTTAGATACAGCGCAGATCAGATTATGGCGCACAGATATAGTAAATGTTGGTATCATTACTGACGGACTACAAATGCTGGCTTTGAATATGGTTGTTGGCGAACCTCACAAACCGTTCTTTTTTCCCCTGTTTGAATTTGTAGCCAATACCAAGGATAAGACAGAAGCCAAGGAGCAGTTAGTAAAATTTTTACGCTCAGAACGGATTACACAACGCACTGATGATGATTTAACACTCATTATAGCTGCCTTCAACGAGTCATAAGCAATACATCTACAGGTTTCACATCTTACAATAACTTCCGTTAACGGTAATTTCATTATGCAGGTACTACGTTGTTCTCCTAGAAAAGAAATCCTTAGCCTCAATGTCAGTTTGGGGCGTGGCGGTGAAGCTTGTGTTTATGCAGTGCCATCAGATAGCAACTTGGTGGCAAAGATTTATCATAAGCCAACGACTGCCCATGCTGATAAACTCCAGGCGATGCTTGCCAATCCGCCAGAAAACCCGACGGCTAGTTTGGGGCATATCTCTATCGCTTGGCCAGAGGATTTATTACGGGCAGCAGATGGCAAAAATAGCATCCTTGGCTTTTTGATGCCACATATTCAGGGGATGCGTCCAATCATCGACTTTTACAACCCCAGAACCCGTCGCCAACACTGCCCCCTATTCAACTATCAGTACCTGCTCCGCACCGCTCGGAACTTGGCGGCAGCTTTTGCAGCTTTGCACACTAGTGGATATTGCATTGGTGATGTGAACGAGTCAAATATCCTCGTCAGTGACACCGCACTGGTGACTTTGATAGATACAGACTCTTTCCAAGTACCCGACCGAAACAACAATGTTGTCTATCG
Source organism: Nostoc sp. (assembly GCF_054880495.1). Classification (NCBI taxonomy): domain Bacteria; kingdom Bacillati; phylum Cyanobacteriota; class Cyanophyceae; order Nostocales; family Nostocaceae; genus Nostoc; species Nostoc sp. The sequence goes on along the minus strand of NZ_JBTYKD010000094.1, from coordinate 106,781 downwards.
TTGCCCAGTAGGTAAACCAGAGTTTACCCCACCAGAACTCCAGAATAAAACTTTTGCCCAACACGATCGCGAAATCTCTCACGATTTATTCGGGTTATCGGTGCTGGTATTTCAACTCTTAATGGAAGGCACCCACCCATTTTCGGGGATTTTTCAAGGTGCTATTGAGCCACCGCCCTACGAAGCCCGGATTGCATCGGGTCATTTCACTTACAGCGAAAAGCGGCACGTACCCTACCTGCCTACACCGATTGCGCCCCCTTGGGAAATTCTCCATCCCGCCTTACAGGAACTATTTCTCCGTTGTTTTGAAGAGGGTCACAATAACCCACTGCTGCGCCCCAGTGCCCAGACTTGGCTCTCGGCAATAGCTGAAGCCGAAGATTCCCTGATTACCTGCACGACAAATCCCCAGCATCGCTACAACAACCACATGCGTGCCTGTCCGTGGTGTGAACGTACCGTGCGATTAGGCGGACGCGACCCCTTTCCATCACATCGGGCTATAGAAGCTAGAGAACATCTACAACCGCGAATCAAAGCGAAAAAGCACTACACGCAGACACCGCGTTTTCCACAGCGAGCCATGTCATCGCACCTAGCTAATTATTGGCAACCAGCAATTACCCCAAGCGGTTCATATTATAAAGCTTCCAAGAAGTCAAAATTGTACCCGATTATTTCTTGCTTGCTGGGTTTTGGCCTATTGGGATATGCGGATATAATGATTAAATTTACTCAGCCGTTTATTTCCCAAAATGCTTACACCCAACAAGCATTGAATTCTCGCCAGATAAATAACAAACTCAGCGTCGCTGATTACAATCAGCAGGGTGATGCTGCTTACAAAGAGCGAGACTATGAAAAAGCAATTGCCAACTTTAGCCAAGTAATTGAACAAGAACCTACATTTGCCATAACGATTGTAAACCGTGGCAATGCCCGTTATAACCTGAAAGACTACGAAGGAGCAGTTGCAGATTATAGCCAAGCTCTCCAAATCAACCCCAATCAAATCAAAGCTCTTGTAAATCGGGGCAATGCCCGCTATATGCTCGCCGAATATAGCAATGATCCTGATCAACAATATAACCTAGCGCTCGCTGACTATAATCGGGCTATCGGTCTGGATAGTAAGGAAATTGAAGCTTATGTCAGACGGGGGATTGTCCGCACCCAAATGGCTAAATATAGCGGTGAATCTCAACAAGGTTATAAAAGAGCGATCGCAGATTTTACTCAGGCAATAAAACTGAATGTATCCAAAGCCGAAGCTTACTTTCAGAGGGGTGTTGTCTATTATCAAATTGCTCAATATAGCAGCAATTATGAGCAAGAATATCAGCTAGCGATCGCTGACTTTAACCAAGCATTAACTATTAGCCCCAAACTAGCTAAAGCATATCTCAAACGAGGTATGGTTCGCTATGAACTGGCACAATATGGCGGTAGTCAATCTAACAAAAACCAGACGAAAGCTATCCAAGATATACAGGCATCTGCCAAAATCTTTCTTGACCAAGATGATATGGATAATTATCAGCAAGCACTCAGTAATATGTGCGTAGTCGTAGAAAACAAATGTGACCCTTTATTCCAAGGATCAACTAGCATCCAAAAAACTAACTAAAAACAAGTAAGTTTTGTTACTGACATATTATTAGTTTTGATTTCAGAAATCAAGCTTGACTAGGGTTAGCTGACGCTAATCCTAGTTATTTTATGGGTGAAATTTTTATTTAATTGAGTAATTGATTTCCGTATTTTTAGATATTCATACAGCTTTTATATAGAAAAGATTTTAATTTATATTTCCTTCATAATTTTGGCGAAAATTACAGTTAGATTGTTGACGGAGAAAGAGAAATCAGAAATCAATTTTTCTCTATCTAAGTGCATCCTCTTCATGTCGATAAAGTCAAATAATAATATCCCTACAAATCTCCGAGGTAATTGCATGAAAGCGGTGATTTTGGCTGGAGGGCTTGGTACACGCCTCAGTGAAGAAACTAGTATCAGACCCAAGCCGATGGTTGAGATTGGTGGTAAGCCAATTCTCTGGCACATAATGAAAACTTACTCTGCCCACGGCATTAATGACTTCATCATTTGTTGTGGTTACAAAGGTTACATAATTAAAGAGTATTTTGCTAACTATTTCTTACATATGTCAGATGTTACATTTGACATGCGATTTAACCAAATGAACGTGCATTCTGGTTATGCTGAACCCTGGCGTGTCACCTTAGTGAATACAGGTGATAATACAATGACAGGCGGACGCTTAAAGCGAATCAGCGAACATGTTGGTAATGAAACTTTTTGTTTCACCTATGGTGATGGTGTAAGTGACATTAATATCACCGAGCTAATTAAGTTTCATAAACAACAAAATAGTTTAGGAACACTCACAGCCGTTCAACCAGCCGGACGTTTTGGAGCCATTTCCTTAGGAAATGAGCAAACTAAAATCACCAGCTTTCGAGAAAAACCTGAAGGTGATGGAGCTTGGATTAATGGCGGTTATTTTGTGTTAGAACCAGAAGTAATCAATTTGATTGCTGATGACTCTACGGTGTGGGAACAAGAGCCATTAGAAAAGCTAGCTGATATGGAACAGCTATCTGCTTTTAAACATCATGGTTTTTGGCAACCGATGGATACTTTACGCGATAAAAACTATCTCGAAGGGTTATGGAAAAATAGTCAGGCTCCTTGGAAGGTTTGGTAGAGGTAGAGACGCGATTAATTGCGTCTGTTTGGAGAGACGCGACTAATCGCGTCTGTACAGGAGTTAGGAATTTTAACTCCCCACTCCCCAGTTTATAGATTTACTGTAATTTCAAGTAGAATAATACTAATGTATGATTTTGCGATTATCGGTGGGGGAATAGTTGGACTTTCTACAGCGTTGGCTTTAGGAAAACGCTATCCCAATGCGCGTATTTTAGTAGTAGAAAAAGAGAGCCAATGGGCATTTCACCAAACTGGCAATAATAGCGGGGTGATTCATTCTGGTATTTACTACAAGCCAGGGAGTTTCAAAGCTAAATTTTGTCGTGATGGTTCTCGCTCTATGGTAGAGTTTTGTCAAGAGCATGGAATTGAGCATGAAGTTTGTGGTAAAGTAATTGTTGCAACTGAAGAACAAGAACTACCACGCTTAGAAAATCTCTACAAACGCGGCTTAGACAATGGGATAGAAGTCCAGAGAATCAGCCCGGAAGAAGTCAAGGAAATTGAACCTCATGTAAAATGTGTAGGTGGACTTCGGGTATTCTCAACTGGTATTGTTAATTACAAGCAAGTTTGTTTGAAATACGCCCAGCTAATTGAACAGCAGGGTGGGGATTTATACCTGAATACAAAAGTTCTGAAAATCTCCCCAAGTGGTGAAAATCAGGTATTGGAAACAAACAACGGTAACTTTGCAACACGCTTTGTAATTAATTGTACTGGATTGCATAGCGATCGCACCGCCAAACTAGGTCAAGTTGAACCCCAAGCAAAAATTGTCCCATTCCGGGGAGAATATTACGAACTCACCCCAGAAAAACGCTATCTGGTCAAGACATTAATTTACCCAGTTCCCAATCCAGATTTCCCCTTCCTGGGTGTCCACTTTACCCGGATGATTGATGGTAGCGTCCATGCAGGGCCAAACGCGGTTCTGTCGCTCAAACGCGAAGGTTATAAAAAAACCGACTTTGACCTGCGAGATTTTCTGGAAGTCATCACCTATCCTGGTTTTTGGAAGTTAGCAGCAAAACACGCTGATGAAGGCATCCAAGAAATTATTCGTTCCTTTAGTAAAGCAGCCTTTACCAGAAGTTTGCAAAAACTAATTCCCGAAGTCCAAGCACAAGACTTAGTTCCCACCCATGCGGGAGTTCGCGCTCAAGCCTTAATGAACGATGGCAAGCTTGTAGACGACTTTTTGATTGTTTCCGGTCAAAACTCCATCCATGTTTGCAATGCTCCTTCTCCGGCTGCCACATCCTCTCTAGAAATTGGCAAAGCGCTAGTCACTCAAATTCCCCAACTCTCGCATCTAGATAATGTAGTAACTGCATAGATAGATAGTTGTTATTTCCGGAACTGCTGAATTAGGGAATGAATCTTGTGGGGTGACTTGTTCGCCTGGAAATATAAGGGACGGGCAAAGATGTCCATCCCACAAGAAAAAAGTGTAGTGCATCAATTCAGAACCGTTATAGAGTGCTGCTACCCAATGGGTGAGCCTGGAAAAGGTTTTAGTAACTACGTAATGACTGTTATAGCAATTTTAAAAATGATTGCGACAGATGGAAACCTGAAACGCTTATCCAATGGATGTTTCACAATCCAAAATCTAAAATCTAAAATGGTATTAGCAGATTCAGATAGCAGTTCCCTTTTGGATGTATCGCACAGTTAGCTGTGCGACCCTACTAAACGAAGAATTTAACTCATCAATACAAAGGCATTAACCACAATGAAAATATTAGTAACTGGCACAGAAGGCTATCTAGGTTCGTTATTACCTTCTCTATTAATTGAACGGGGACATGAAGTTATTGGTCTAGATACTGGTTTCTATAAAGTTGGTTGGCTGTACAATCCTAGTGGTGTAACACCCAAAACCCTCAACAAAGATATTCGTAACATCACCCCTGATGATTTGGAAGGTATTGAAGCAATAGTTCACATGGCGGAACTCTCCAATGACCCAGCCGGACAATTGGCACCAAATATTACCTACGAAATTAATCATGTAGGTTCAGTTCGTCTGGCTAGTCTGGCTAAGGCTATGGGTGTGCGTCGCTTCGTATATATGTCTTCGTGCAGTGTCTACGGTGTTGCTACCGCAGGTGATGTTACAGAAGAATCCCCAATTAATCCCCAAACAGCCTACGCAGAATGCAAAACTCTCGTAGAACGAGATGTCAGACCACTCGCTGATGATGACTTCTCTCCCACCTTTATGCGGAATGCCACAGCCTTTGGTGCTTCTCCCAGAATGCGCTTTGATATTGTTTTAAACAACTTAGCAGGGTTGGCATGGACTAGCAAACAAATTAAAATGACCAGTGATGGTACACCTTGGCGGCCATTAGTCCACGCATTGGATATTTGCAAAGCAATAGTTTGCGCCTTGGAAGCACCACGGGACATTGTACATAACCAAATCTTCAACGTAGGAGATACAGCAAACAACTATCGCGTCAAAGAAATCGCTGAAATTATTGCTGATATTTTCCCAGATTGTAAATTGTCCTTTGGTGACAACGCCGGAGATAACCGCAGCTATCGGGTATCCTTCGAGAAAATCAACACAATCTTACCCGGATTTAAATGTGACTGGGATGCCCAACTTGGTGCTCAACAGCTATTTGATTTATTCAGTCAAATAGATATGGCTGAAGATACTTTCTTATTTAGAGGATTTACCCGCTTAAAGCAGTTAGAGTATCTGATTCGTACCGAGCAAATTGACAAAGATTTCTTCTGGAATAAAAAGTAGATAGAGTTAGCTATTAGTGTGTAAATAAATAAAACTTTACACACTAATAATATCAAGAATTCTGAAACTAATAATATTTATTCGGAATTATTTCATCCATCAAATTATTTGTAATCAGTGAGTTGAGAATTATGGCGATCGCAAAATGTCGTTTCAGTGGTCAACCTCTGCACCAAACTTTTATTGAGCTAGGAATGTCACCTTTAGCCAATGCTTATCTGACAGCAGAACAGCTAAATAATGCCGAAAAATTTTATCCTCTTCATGCTTATGTTTCTGAAGAGACTCTCTTAGTTCAATTAGAACAGTTTGAAACTCCAGATCACATTTTCAGCGATTATGCTTATTTTTCTTCTTACTCCGTAAGTTGGCTAAAACATGCTAAAGCTTACACCGATATGATGGTAGAAAGGTTTGGCTTTAATCATCATAATCAAGTTATCGAAATTGCCAGCAACGACGGCTACTTACTGCAATATTTTTTAGAAAAGGGAATCCCAGTTTTAGGAATAGAACCAGCAGCAAATATCGCCAAGGTTGCCCAAGGTAGAGGCATTCCTAGTATCAACAAGTTTTTTGGAGTTGAAACTGCTAAAGAACTAGTGATGCAAGGAAAATTAGCTGATCTTTTGATAGGCAATAATGTTTTAGCTCATGTACCGGATTTAAACGATTTCATCGCTGGGATAAAACTCATCCTCAAACCCAATGGCATTTTGACGATGGAGTTTCCTCACATTTTACAACTCATCCAAGAAAATCAGTTTGATACGATTTATCATGAGCATTTTTCTTACTTCTCATTCCTGACTATCGAAAAAATTTTTGCAGCGCACAAATTACAACTTTTTGATGCAGAAGAATTATCAACTCATGGCGGTTCTCTAAGAATTTATGTCAAACATGACTACGCTGATAATCCTAGCATTAGCGACCGGGTTAGCCATCTAAAAGCAAAAGAAATCGCTGCTGGACTGCATCAGATAGAGACTTACATTACATTTGCTGAGAAAGTCAAACAAACAAAGCACAAGCTATTAAATTTTATTTTGACGGCTAAAGCCGAAGGTAAATCAATCGCTGGTTATGGCGCACCAGCCAAAGGCAATACGTTGCTCAATTACTGTGGGATTGGGAAAGATTTTATTGATTACACAGTAGATTGCAGTCCCTACAAGCAAGGCTTATTTTTACCTGGAACTCATATTCCCATCTTTGAACCAGACAAAATCCGCGAAACAAAACCCGATTATGTCCTAATTTTACCTTGGAATCTCAAGGAGGAAATTATGGAACAAATGGCATTTATTAGCAAATGGGGTGGACAGTTTGTAGTGCCAATTCCTGAAGTAAAAATTTATCCATCTCCTATTCCAGATAGGCTTTTACTAGCATCGTAATTACTAAGTATAAGCCAAGAGATGCTTCTTGTTACTAATTGTTTTGATAATAAACAAAATTTAAAGAGTAATTAAAAGGCGTATCTCCTCTAAATTTTTTGCCACCAAACCGCAAGAAATCAAACTGGAAAGTAGCTTAGTAATTAATAAGCTGCTGTTAGTAGCTACTTAACTACAGATTTGAGCTTAATATGAATAAATTGCTCACCATCGCCATTCCAACATTCAATCGTGCCCAGCTTTTAGATAAACAACTGACTTGGTTAGCTAAATCTATTAAAGGCTTTGAGTCTGACTGTGAAATCTTTATTTCTGATAATTGCTCTACAGATAATACCCAAAAAATAATTAAAAAGTGGCAGATAATTCTTAGTAATGTTAGATTTACATCAAACAGAAATAGCGAAAACATCGGCGTAATGGCTAATATTGCTTGTTGTTTGAAAGCCCCAATGAGTAAATATGTTTGGACAATTGGTGATGATGATCCAATTCACGAGAGAACTCTAGATTATGTGTTGACAACACTAAAAAAACATTCCGATTTAGCGCTAATGTTTTTAAACTTCTCCGGTCGCCAAAAAGGAACAGGTCAACTTGTTGTAGAAGGCTGGTTAAATAGTGATAACGATGAGCTAAGAGTTGATGGTAAAGCTGTATTCCAAGGTTATCTGAACGAAAATTTTGGTGGTGTACTTTTTATATCAGCAGCAATTTATCGTACAAATATAGTACAAGAAGCTTTACAAAAGTGGCCGTCTGCCACTAGTAATTGGGCATCTCAAGCATATTGGACTACGTTTTGCGCTGCTCATGGAAGTGTCATTATCACTAAAGACACTTATTTAGAATGTACTGTGGGCGCTAGTCTTTTAGACCTTGACCCAACATGGAATTTTAGAATGCGATATGCGTACATACCTGAAGTTTATATAAAACTACTAAAGGTAGGATATTCTCATAAATTTTGTCAGGAAATGATTTGGCAGAATTTCCAACAAAAAACTGACTTAAAAATATTATTAGGTGCTTTAAAACGTTGGATTTTCTTGACAATAAAGATATTTATTCTTTATCTACGTTTGTTAATTATATCAGCTTGGGCAATTCTTTTTCCACCAAAATAACTAGAGACTAGCCTGTAATTTAGTGTCTAAATTGCCAAAATACTGTTAACACTAGTTATTGGCGATAACCACTCATATACCAATTTTATTAACTACTATTTATTGCCATGTCTAAATTACTGACCATTGCTATACCGACTTATAATCGTGCTGAGTTACTTGATAAACAGTTAGCATGGCTAGCTCAAGCTATCAAAGGTTTTGAAGATGACTGTGAAATTTTAGTTTCTGATAATTGTTCAACAGATAACACTCAGGAGGTGATCCAAAAATGGCAAATAGTACTTAGCAGCATCACATTTAAATCAAATAAAAATTTAAAGAATTTAGGCGTCGTCAAAAATATTATGTATTGCCTAAAATCTACTATAACAAAATATGTTTGGACAATTGGTGATGATGACCCAATTCAAGATAGAGCGATTACTTATGTGATTAGCAAACTCAAGGAACATGAAAATTTATCATTATTGTTCCTTAACTTTTCCGGTCGTAACCAAATTACTGGTGAACCAGTTCATCCACCAACAATTGTTGGTAATCGCTGGTTTGATATTGATACCGAAGATGGTGATGGTGATGGTAAAGCTATATTTGAGCATTGTTTCTCAAAAAGTGTCGGTGCAGTCATTTTTCTGACTGCTACAATCTACCGCAGTGACCTAGTAAAACGCGCTCTCCAAAATTGGCAAGATGCTGAGAATAACTGGATATCTTTAGCATATTTAGCTGGATATTGTGCTGCTAATGGCAGTGTAATTGTCACTAAAGAAACTTATTTGGAATGTGTTGTTGGTGTGAGTTATTGGCAGAAAGAACCAAAATCTGCACTGTTAATGCAATACAAACACATACCCGAAGTGATTTTGAAATTGCAAGAGAATGGATATTCTAAGCAGTTTTGCAGGCGGATGCTTTTGCAGAATGGTAAAGAAGTTAACTTTAAAGTTTTCTTGGGTGCTTTAAGAAGATGGCCTATGTCCGCCATCAAAACAATAGTTCCATTTTTGGCTTTAGTCAGTTTGTGTGCTTTTGACGTGATGGTTTCTAAAGAGTTAGGGTTAGCAGAATCAAGGGAAATATCTACTCAATAAGTGCGGGGCTATAAGTCATAAGCTACTAAATTGCTGATAAATATACATCAAAATTAGAAGGGATTCACACCATGTTTAAGGCAATTAAACACAAAATATCTACACTGTCTTCTGACTTTAAATATTACGTAGCACGTTGGCAGCATAGCAGAAATCTGCCAGCATTGGAAGGACGCGATCGCAACATCCTTAATGCACTCAAAAAAGACGGCGTTTGCGTCACAACACTGACAGATTTAGGGTTAAACTCTAGCCCAGAACTGCTCAAAGCTGCTTACCATCAATTGTCTCAGATGGAAAATACAAACAACGACCATCTAGAACAAAAGTGGCCACAAATTTCCACAGTTACAGGTTTACCAGAATTTTATGCCTGGGGAATCGAGAAAAGACTTCTCAACATCATCGAAAATTATATCGGTCTTCCTGTTGCTTTTCACGGTGTACATTTACGCAAAGATTTCAACAATAAACATCAGTTTGGGACATTGCTATGGCATAGTGATGCAGAAGATCGTCGCATTATCAAAATTTTTATTTACTTGAATGATGTAAAACAAAAAACTGGGCCTTTTGAATACATTCCGCGCTCTTTAACTTCTTTATTTAGTTGGAATTATTTTCGACTTTACTACAAACTTTGGAAGTCAGGTTATATGGGTATTGATGATGAAGAAGTTAAACCAGTCATCCCCAAATCAGCGTGGAAATCCTGCCCAGGCCCAGCAGGTACAGTCATTATTGTAGATACGAAAAATGCTTTGCATCACGGCACAGTCCGCACAGAAGACCGTTCAGCGCTATTCTTTTGTTATACCGCTAACCCTCCCGAACGACCAGACCTCTGCACCCAATACTGGGATGATACTTATCCCAGAGCAGAGTTACGTTCTTCATCAGATGCAGTTAAAGTTTCGACTTAATACCCTTTCGTAGGGTGCGTTAGGAAGGTAACGCACCCGACAAATTTGTAGGTGATTAAATCCACGTTCATTACTGTTATTTTGTGGTGCAAATACTAAGCAATTAATAAGTATTTTCTGTAATCAACATTCATTTCAAAGGAATATATGATTTTCACCGAAACCGCACTCAAAGACGCATTCATTATTGATTTAGAAGAAAAGCCAGATCACCGTGGGTTTTTTGCTCGGTCTTTCTGCGCTCAAGAATTTGAAGCATACGGCTTAAAGCCAACAGTTGCTCAATGTAACCTGTCTTTTAACTATAAAAAAGGCACTATCCGGGGAATGCACTATCAAATTCTACCAGCAGGAGAAACGAAATTAATTCGCTGTACTAAAGGCGCAATCTATGACGTAATTATTGATATGCGTCCTGAATCTCCCAGCTTTTTATCACACATCGGTGTAGAATTAACTCCAGAAAACCGCCGCGCCTTGTATGTTCCAGAAATGTTTGCTCACGGCTATCAAGCACTCACAGATCAGACTGAAGTCGTATATCAAGTGGGTGAATTTTACACGCCAGGGTATGAGAGAGGTTTACGCTATGATGACTCATTCTTTAATATTGATTGGCCTCTAGATGTGACTGAAATATCTGAGAAAGATTTAAATTGGCCTTTGTTGAGAATGATGACTGTTGGCGGTACAGCTTCCAGATAATTATAGGCTCTTTCTCTGCGCGACGCCAGTTGCTACAACGCTCTTAACCCGCGCAACACACTGGCTCCTCTATACCAGGGTAAAATAATTAATTTAGGTAGAAATAAATGCTAAATAGTATTCTATCTCGTGTCGGTAATACTATCTCTTTTGTCTCCAAAAAAGTCCAAGCTCGCATCAATTACGCTAAGACTTTACAGGTTGTTTCCCTAAAGCCTAAACAGCCTTCCAAAGGTAATGTACTTCTTTCTTATCGGATTGAACCATTTCTCATAAAACCAGGTCAGCCTATCCCCAATGACCAGAGTTGGAACTGGGAATGTCTACTAATCGCCCAAACTTTTTTAGACCTGGGCTATAACGTTGATGTTATCCAGTTCCACAATGATAAATTTGTTCCTCAAAAAGACTACGCATTTTTCATTGATATCCGTCATCGTCTAGAAGCGCTTGCACCAAAACTGAATAAAGATTGCATCAAGATTTTCCACGTTGACATTGCTAATATGATATTTCGCAATGCAGCTGAATGCAATAGACTTCTAGAACTCCAACAGCGCAAAGGAATTACCCTACGTCCACAGCGATTTGAAACGCCCAACTTGGGAATTGAATATGCCGATTACGCTACTGTATTGGGCAACAATTTCACAGTTGATACATTCAAATATGCGAACAAACTAATGTATCGTATTCCCATTTCTTCGTCACTCGTTTATCCCTCTCCTGACGAGAAAGACTTTGAAGCGGTAAGAAATAATTTTCTGTGGTTTGGTGGTAGTGCTTTAGTTCTCAAAGGGTTAGATTTAGTTTTAGATGCCTTTGCTCAAATGCCGGAATACCATTTAACAGTTTGTGGCCCGGTAAGTAATGACAAAGAGTTTGAGCAAGCTTTCTATAAAGAACTGTATGAAACACCCAACATCCACACCTATGGTTGGATTGATGTTAGTAGCCCTGACTTTTTAAAGGTTACAAATAATTGTTTGGGACTTGTTTATCCTTCTGTTTCTGAGGGACAGGCAGGTGCAGTAATAACTAGCTTACAAGCCGGTTTAATTCCGATTTTAAGCTACGAATCTGGTGTTGATGTTCATGATTTTGGTGTGATTTTTGATAACCTTTCCCTTGAAGAAATTAAGGCGAAAGTTAGAAGTATTTCCAATTTGCCTATTGAAAACCTAAAGCTGATGTCTCGTCAGGCTTGGGAATATGCAAGAGCAAATCATACCAAAGAAAAATTTGCCCAAGCCTATAGAAATGCTGTGGAGCAAATTATCGAAAATCATAGTCAGAAAAAACAGACTGGTTCGATAGCATCTAGCAAACAGCTAGTTAGTACTTAGCCCTGGCGATTTCTAATCGCACGCCAGTTGCTCATTGGGAGCCACTCCGTTGCGGGGTTTCCCCCCGTTGAAGGAAGTGGCGCGGAAACCCCCTGTTCCCGCACTGGCTTGGCTATACAAACCAAGTCCATCTGCGCGGACTGATGAAAATTAAAGGTTTCAAACCCGCCTGCGCGGGTTTTGCCTGTGTAGCTGCGACTTATAGTCGCTTGGTGCAAGATGTCGCTAATCCCAATTTCCCATGAAAATGTACTTAATATTTAGCTATAACAAATTATTAAGTGCAAAATTATCGAGAATTTGTATCACAACAAACAGTTGCAAAAAGGAGTTTAGTTCATGATTATTATCGATCGCGCCTTACAAGCCCGTGCAGCAGCAGGAAATCCTATCAAAGTGGGAATGATTGGTGCTGGTTTTATGGGTCGAGGAATTGCCAACCAAATTGTCAATTCAGTGCCAGGAATGGAGTTAGTAGCTATCTCCAATCGCCAGATTGATGCAGCTAAACAAGCTTATTCGGAAGCCGGAATTGAAGAGATTCAAGTTGTTGCAACTGTCAGCGAATTAGAAGATGCGATCGCTAACGGTAAATATGCAGTCACAGAAGACGCTAAGTTACTGTGTCGGGCTGAGGGTATTGATGCACTAATCGAAGTCACAGGTGCAGTGGAATTTGGCGCTGTGATCGTCATGGAAGCGATCGCTCATTGCAAACATGTGATCATGATGAATGCCGAACTCGACGGCACCATTGGCCCCATCCTGAAAGTCTATGCTGACAAAGCAGGTGTCATCCTTAGCGCCTGTGATGGCGATCAGCCAGGGGTACAAATGAACCTTTACCGCTTTGTGAAAAGCATTGGTTTAACTCCCTTATTGTGCGGTAACATTAAAGGACTCCAAGACCCCTATCGCAATCCCACCACCCAGGAAGGATTTGCTAAACGTTGGGGTCAAAAGCCCCACATGGTGGCTAGCTTCGCCGACGGAACCAAAATTTCTTTCGAGCAAGCGATCGTTGCCAATGCCACAGGGATGAAAGTCGCCAAACGCGGAATGTTGGGATATGACTTCAACGGTTATGTCGATGAAATGACCCAGTTATATGATGTTGAACAACTCAAGGAACTGGGCGGTATCGTCGATTATGTAGTTGGAGCAAAACCTGGACCAGGCGTATATGTATTTGCCACTCACGACGATCCCAAGCAACGCCACTATCTCAACTTATACAAATTAGGCGAAGGCCCTCTTTACAGCTTCTATACTCCTTATCACCTCTGTCATTTTGAAGTTCCCTTGTCCGTAGCGCGTGCTGTCCTATTCGGTGATGCCGTTATGTCTCCACTCGCAGGACCGCTAGTAGATGTTGTCACCACCGCCAAAATCGACCTGAAAGCAGGAGAAACCTTAGATGGCATCGGCTACTACATGACCTACGGACAATGTGAGAATTCTGATATCGTCCAACAGCAAAATCTCCTACCAATTGGTTTAGCTGAAGGGTGTCGCCTGAAACGAGATATTTCTAAGGATCAAGTCCTCACTTATGAGGATGTAGAATTACCTGAAGGCAGACTTTGCGACCAACTACGAACTGAGCAAAACAGTTATTTCGCCCCAGAAAAAATCTTGGTAGCAGTTGGATAATATCGGTTTCAAAAATATTTGCAACAAATGAATTGGCTGTAGGGGCATACAGCTGTACGCCCCTAATACGGTTTGGATAAGATCCCCCCGCCTGCGGCGACCCCCTTAAAAAGGAGGTAAGGATCAGATAAAGCCCCCCTTTTTAAGGGGGGTTGGGGGGATCTCCGAGGCGTCTACATATTTGTCGCAATAATTTCGTAAAGAGGATAGGAAGCTATACTGCGGAACACTAAAGTTGTTGATAGTAACTTGCTGGGGAGCGTTTAAACAAACCTGATCGGAACTTTAGGTCAAATTCATGAAAATTGCTCTAGTCCATGATTATTTAACCCAGCGAGGTGGGGCAGAGCGTGTGTTTGAACTGCTTTGTAAACGCTATCCCGAAGCCGATATTTTCACATCTTTGTACGATCCAGAAAAAACTATTGATCTAGGCGGTCGCATAGTTAATACAACTTTCTTACAAAAGATTCCGTGTGCAGCAAAATATTTCAGGTCGATGGCTCCTCTATATTTTCCTGCCTTTCGTGCCTTGGATCTGCAAGATTACGATTTAATTATTAGCAGTAGCACCAGCTTCGCCAAAGCAGTGCGAAAAAATCCCAATGCCCTTCACATTTGCTTTTGCCATAATGTCACCCGTTTCTTATGGGATACAGCAACTTATTTAAAAGAGTATGGAGACTATAGATATTTTGCTCCTTTAATCGAAGAAGTATTCCAAGTCATGAGAAAGGTAGACCTGAAATATTCACAGGAACCTGACCTTTACATTGCTAATTCTAGTGTTGTTGCCCGCCGTATTGAAAATATTTATGGCAAAAAGGCAATGATGGTCAACTATCCAATTGATACTAGTAAATTTCTTTTTTCAGATATAAAAGATGAATATTATCTGGCCTCAGCCCGGATGATTAGTTATAAGCGTCTTGATATAATAGTCGAAGCTTTCAATTGGCTAGGGTGGCGGCTATTAATATCAGGTGATGGGCCAGAACAAGCACGGTTAAAATCTAAAGCATTACAAAATATTGAGTTCTTGGGACACGTAAGTGATAGAACTCGCAAAGACTTGTTTTCCAAAGCCAAGTCTATTATTGTCGCAGCCCTAGAAGACTACGGATTAGTTCCAGTAGAGGCTAATGCTAGTGGCACACCAGTCATCGCCTATGGAGCAGGTGGAGTATTAGATACTCAAATTCCAGGTGAAACAGGAGTCTTTTTCAAAAGGCAAACACCCGAATCTTTACAAGTTGCATTACTAGAAGCTAATGGCATTTCTTGGAATTACGATCGCATCCGTAATCATGCAGTAGCAAACTTTTCAGAGAAGGCATTCTTTGGGAAAGTTGAGCAAATTATTAATCAAGCTTGTAGCGGGCATCAATTATTCATTTGATTTCTGAATCTCTTTCACTATAAGATTACCTATTTATTTTCTATCTTCTCGTTTGCGGGTTGTAAAAAAATAGGTATTCTTCGGAGAATCTCTTAGCGTAAATCTCGAAGACAAGGATAATAAAAGTGGTTCAAAATAGTCTAAATCCTCAGATAAGTCCAGCTTCTGAAAGTGAAGTAGGTTACGGTCAATTGTTTGCCGTATTTGTGAGGAGATTTCCTTGGTTCTTAGTAGTATTAATTACTTCTATTGCTCTTGCAGGTTTAGTAACTTTTAAGACTAAGCCTACTTATAAAAGTTCCATGCAACTGCTCGTAGAACCTAACTATCAAGGTAAGACAGAAGGTGCTGGGTTAGACAACCAGTTTACTGACTCTAATGTGGTCATAGATACTGCCACACAGCTTAACTTGATGCAAAGTTCGGGACTTATCCAAAAAGCAGTTGATAAACTTCAGTCTGATTATCCAGATATAAGTTCAACTGAAATTAAAGCTTCTTTGGTATTAACTCAACTCAGGAGCAAAGAAGATAATGTCGCTACTAAAATCTTTCAAGTTGAATATACTGCTGGAGATCCAGAAAAGACACAAAAAGTTCTGCGTGCAATTCGACAAGTTTATGTAGAATATAACAAAGAACAACAGAATTCGCGTTTACAAAAAGGTCTGCAAATTATTAGGGAACAGTTAAGTAAAGCCAGTGAAGAAGTAAACGCATCTGAGACAAATTTACAAAGGTTTCGGAGAAATCAGAACTTAATTGATCCAGAGTCACAGGCCAAAGCAATTGAGACAGCTTTGAACAATATTGCCCAAGAAAGACAGACAACTCGCGCTCAATATGGGGAAGCTTTAGCACGTCAAAAATCTTTAGAAGAACAACTTAATCGTTCTCCCCAAAATGCTCTAGTTGCTTCTCGTCTGAGTCAATCTACTCGCTATCAAGGCTTACTGAACGAAATCCAAAAAAGCGAACTAGCACTAGCACAAGAACGCTTACGCTTTACAGATGAAACTCCCAGTGTGCAAAAGCTCAAAGAACAGCTTCAGAGCCAGAAGGAATTATTGCAACAAGAAGTAGGAAGAACTTTAGGCGAAAAGTCTGCTGGTGGATTAACTTCTGGAGATTCTCTTCTCGAACGAGGGCAGCTTGGTCAAATTGATCTCGGCCTTGCTGGTCAGCTAGTAGAAACACAGACCACTATTGTTGCTTTAACTGCTCGTGATCAAACTTTAGCCCAAAAAGAAAACGAGCTACGTTTGGAAATTAAACGCTTCCCGCCTCTATTGGCTTATTACAATCGAATGCTACCGCAGTTGCAATTTAGTCGTGAAAGATTAGAGCAACTTTTAAGAGCAGAACAGCAATTACGGCAAGAACTTTCCAAAGGTGGATTTAATTGGGAAGTTGTAGAAGAACCCCAAAAAGGCGCACAATTAGGCCCCAATCTCCAGCAGAACTTATTGTTAGGTACTGTCGTTGGGTTCATGTTAGGAGGTATTGCTGCCTTTATTCGGGAATCGGCTGATGATGCAGTTCACACCACTGCTGAGTTAGAGAAGCAAATGGCCATGCCGTTGTTGGGAACAACTCCGAAATTACCGCCAGCCAAACCTAGAGAATCAATGATTAAGTTGCCTTTTGGTAAGCCAGAAGTTCTCGCTCCCTGGACAATTCAGGTATTGCAATCTCCACCACGTTGGGAATCGCTGGATCTGATTTACAAAAACATTGAACTTTTAAATACTGTTACTAACTTGAAATCTTTGATGATCACCTCAGCTTTAGCCGATGAAGGTAAATCAGCTTTGGCGTTGGGTTTGGCAATGAGTGCTGCCCGTTTACACAAAAAGGTGTTGCTAATTGATGCTAATTTACGTGATCCCAGTCTGCACGTACAACTGAATCTTCCTAATGAACAGGGGCTTTCAACTCTATTGGCGAGTGATGCAACTCTACCCAATCAAATTAGTCTTCAATATTCAGGTTCCGCCTACATTGATATTTTGACTGCTGGCCCCAAACCTGCTGATCCAGCTAATCTGTTGAGTTCCCCTCGGATGATGCAATTAATGGCAGCATTTGAGGAAAACTACGATTTGGTACTCATAGATGCTCCCCCAGTTCTCGGCTTGGTGGATGCCATGCTTACCGCATCATCTTGTCGTAGCGTGATCATGGTGGCAAGCATTGGTATTGTAACGCGAAGTCAGCTGACTCAAGCTACAGCCATGTTAAGTAAGTTAAATCTGATTGGAGTTGTAGCTAACGGGGTATCAAACTCTAGCATTAATTACGTACCCAATATCAAACAACAGCAATTAGCTCTACGCCAAGCTGTAGAAAAGTAGCTAGTACCGCTAGATGAAAGATCCCCGACTTCTTAAAGAAGTCGGGGATCTTTCTCGTTTCTAGCCTCTGGCTGAAAATGCTGTTCATTGCGGCTCTGCCGCGAGTCAGGGAGGCGGAGCCTCAAAATAGACATTCCCAGTCGGAGACTGGGAACGAGGTAATGATATTGCGATCAGGAAAAATTCAGTATATTTATGCTATCTTTATGAGTTTTCAGGTAAATCACGGAATCTTTAAAGAGTAAATAAAGAATTTATTTGTGCGATCGCTATTTCTACATAGTCTTATATTCTAGAGATTAAAGCACCTTCAAAAAGGCTAAAAGACAAGATTAGACTGGTTTTGTTAAATCTACCGAATTATGAACACCTCAGCGTAATTAAACGTAGATATAGATTCATGGGTAATTTCCCTCTACATTTCTCTACTGTCAGTAGTTCCCGGAAAATCATCATTTGCCCATGAATGTTAATAGTAAAGTTGCTCGTAATTAACTATAGGGTTTATTAACCCCAACTCCACAGGTAGCTTTGTTTCAGACTGGGGTTTAGACTACAAATATCATGTTCGCTTAAAGACTCATTGTTTAGACTGATGCGGAGAGTTTTTTTAATAAGTGATTAGACGGACATGACATAATTACGTTAGCGCAGCGTTAGCGAGTCCGCGTTCGCTTTTAGCGTCTCGTAAAGAGCGTCATTACGAATATCTCCAACTTTTTGGACTTACAACAAGATTTGGATTTGGGTCTTTGGCATTGATAGCCTTTGATAACTCTTCAGCAATTCACTCCTGTATAATCCCAAAGACGTATGACAACTTCAATAATTCCAACTGTAAAGAATTTATATGATGTAACCCAGCAACACCAAGATAATCGTGGGTACTGCACACTGTATTGGCGACGGGGTAAGCTGTTGGTGAAGCCGCGTGGACGAGTTAAACAACCATATCTGCCTTCATTAGATAGTAAGCGATCGCTAGTACAATGCTTACAACATTCTCCTGTAAGTTTGGTAAGCATAGATGCAAAACTGGGTGAAGCTTTGGTCAGGTTTTGGGCAGATGCGTGTGAAGAAGCACAAAAACCAATATTCCTAAGCATACCTGCTGGCAATAAACTACCTAACCAACCCTGGAGACAATTGCAGCGAGTAATTGATTGGATTGCTGCTTGCGTGCTACTGCTATTAGTAAGTCCACTCATGTTGGGATTAGTTGTATTAATGCAGGTTTACTCGCCAGGATCACTTTTTTGTCGTGAATGGCGTGTTGGAGAACGGGGTAAACTCTTTCAGGCGATGAGGTTTTGCACGACTACAAAACACAACAGTTGGATGTGTAAATACGGTCTTGACAATTTGCCCCAGTTATTTAATGTGCTGCGGGGTGATATGAGTTTGACCGGATCTTGTTGTTGGACTTTGGAAGATGCAATACAGCTAAATAAACTACCAGAATTTCCAGCTTCATGGGAAGTAGAGGCACAGTCTCACCCGCTACATCTGGATAGCCAAACACTGTAATTTATCTGTGCGGTAACTGATGATTTCATCTACCGCACTTGGGCTAAAGCAAAAGCGGTCTATCTACCTTGCCAAACTATTATTATAAAATCCATGCATTTCAAACTTCCTCAACCACTCGGTAATTTTCTCAAAGCTACCAGCTTTTGGCAGGAAAACTATTTGATATTACAAGAATTTAAGCACTTTCGCAAAATTGCAATTTTAGCTCTAATCTTTTCGGTTCTAGCAGCAACTTTTGAAGGTGTGAGTATTGGTTTCTTACTTTCATTTTTGCAAAGCTTAACCACTCCCAATGCTCAACCTGTCCATACAGGAATAGAATGGTTTGATATTTGGATTTTGGGAGCTAAGACATCGGCAATTAATCGTCTATACCGCGTATCTTTACTGATTTTATTGAGTACTTGGTTACGTGTCGCCTTCAATTATTTTTCACAAGTCTATATTGAATTATCTCAACTTAATCTTGGCGATCGCTTACGCAAGCAAATTTTTGAGCAATTACAATCTTTATCACTAAGTTACTTTTCTAAAACTCGTTCTGGTGAGCTAATTAACACAATTACTACAGAAATAGAAAGGATCAGACAGGGTTTTAGTGGCGCAGCCTTTTTATTTACTAGAGGACTAACAACTGTTGTCTACTTAATATCAATGTTTTTGATATCATGGCAACTAACGATAATTTCAGCATTATTATTTACACTTTTAGGTGTAGGATTATCCAATCTAAATGCCAGGGTCAGAGAATCAAGTTTTGGTCTGACAACTGCTAATGCTAATTTTACCTCAACAGCCGTAGAATTTATTAATGGCATTCGCACTGTTCACTCCTGCGGTACTCAAGAATTTGAGCGCCAGCGTTACTACAAAGCTAGCGATAAGATAGTAAGTAGTACAACTAAAGTTGTCTTCACTTGGACACTTGTCAAACCAATTGCTGAAGGGGTAGCTACAACAGTGTTGGTCGGAATGATTATTTTGGCATTCACTACCCTGGTTACTAATGGAACCCTACAAGTTGCTTCTTTACTAACATTTTTCTTTGTGCTATTTCGCTTTATTCCATTCGTTCAAGATATTAACGGAACTAGAGCTTTTCTCAGTACTTTACATGGTTCAGCAGACAACATTAAAAACCTCTTGAAAAGTGAAGACAAAAATTATTTCCAGAATGGGAAGCTTAAGTTTAAGGGTTTAGAAAGGTCAATAAACTTAGTATCTGTAGATTTTGGCTACGACGAAAAAAATCTAGTCCTGCATAATATTACCCTAACTATTGAAAAGGGAAAAATGACAGCATTAGTCGGAGCCTCTGGTGCTGGTAAAACAACTGTTGCTGATTTAATTCCCCGCTTCTATAATGCTACAGATGGGAATCTTTACATTGATGAAATTGATGTGCGGCAGTTTGAAATTAATTCCCTACGTTGCAAAATAGCTGTCGTCAGTCAAGATACTTTTATCTTCAATACTAATGTTTGGCAGAATATTGCTTACGGCACTCCACAAGCAACTAATGATGAAATTCAAGAAGCTGCTAAACAAGCAAATGCATTAGAATTTATTTTGGAAATGCCCGAAGGTTTTGATACCCAATTAGGAGATCGAGGTGTTAGATTATCTGGAGGACAAAGACAGCGAATTGCTATTGCACGAGCTTTACTGCGGAACCCAGAAATTTTGATTTTGGATGAAGCAACTAGTGCCTTAGATTCTGTATCTGAGCGCTTGATTCAAGATTCATTAGAAAAGCTATCTGTTGGTAAAACAGTAATTGCGATCGCTCACCGTCTTTCTACCATTTCTAAAGCAGATAAAGTTGTAGTTTTAGAACATGGAAGAATAGTAGAGCAAGGCAAGTATCAAGAACTCTTAGAACTTAAAGGCAAGCTTTGGGAATATCACAATATGCAATACCATAATTCGTAATTCGTAATACTCGCCAAAGGCGAGAAGCAAGCTACGTAATTCGTAATTATTAAATTACGAATTCATTCCCCCACTCGATTATTTATAGTTTTAACAAGGGAAAATAAATGGTAAATGTAGGCTACCACACTGCTAAAATTCAGGGTAAATTTAATCGCTCTCTATATAAAGCAGCTCTTTCTCTGATTGTCGGCATCCCGATTAAACAAACTCGGCAAGTTCCCATAAGTGTCTATGCCTTATCATGTGAACGCGATTTACCAGAACAAGTGGCAAGTATTCGCTCCTTCATTCGTCATGTTGGCATTCCACATACATTCACTGTAGTTTCTGATGGCAGCTACACTGATTCTAGTTGTAATTTACTCCGCCGCATCCATCCTTGCGTTCAGGTAATACTTTTACAAAACTTCCTGAGAACAGATTTACCTCAATGTGTTCTTGATTATGCCCAACTGCATCCAATGGGCAAAAAATTGTCGGCATTAATGTCAATTCCTATTAATGGTACTACGATTTACACTGATTCAGATATTTTATTTTTTCCCGGCGGGGTTGACTTAATTAATTTGAGTAAGTCTGATGATAAATACTCTCTTTATCTACCTGATTGTTCTAGCTCACTAGACGAGCGAATTATTTATGATGATTCTGAGAAGTCAAATTCAGTAAATGGTGGATTTATATTATTTAGGCATGAATTTGACTGGAGTTTTGCTATTGAACGTTTAGCAAATCTTCAAGAGAATCCCACTTATTTTACGGAACAAACAATTGTGCATTTGACTATGCACCATAATCAGGGTAAGCCTCTATGCTCAAAAAAATATGTTCTCAATGTAGAAGACCAGTTTATCTATCCAGATAAATTTGCTAGTCATAAAAATGCTTTGAGGCATTATGTTAGTGATGTCAGACACAAATTTTGGTTTAATGTTGGCATATAAATTGATGATGATTAGGCTCTGTTTAGATGAGCAATCAAATTAATAAGCAAGTGAAAAAAGTGGTGAATAATGCCTAACTTAATCAATGATATCAAGCAAAATGAGAAACAATTACACAGTGATTTTTTTGATAAAGACCTAATTTACCAATGCTCAAATTTTGACGTAGGTGACGGCGGAGGTGTTGAAACTTATTTAGCTTCGCTATTTGAACATCGACCACCTGATGTTAGCGATCACGTGCTAAAATCTCTCAATAATGTCGATCAAAGTCAGTTCAAATTACTGCACATTCACAGCCCAGATTTGCTCTTAGAGCTTACAGGCGAGTGTCCTACCGTCTTCAGCGTTCATAACCACTCATTCTACTGTCCTAGTGGTACAAAATATTTAGCAGGGCAGAAGACAATCTGCAATCGCAACTTTTCTTACTTAGGTTGTACCTGGGGTAAGTTAGTAGATAAATGTGGCAGCCGTAGACCTTTAAAAACTTTTAGAGAACTTCAAAATACTCATCAGTTATTAGAAGTTTTAAAAAAGATAAAAATTACTTTTATTGCTAATAGTGAATATGTACGGGAAGAGTTGATTAAAAATGGTGTACCTCCTGAACAAACTGTAACCCTACACTGTGGTATATCTGTACCAGAAACACCAACTACACCTCTTAGTTTAGAAATCCACCAAAATCATAGAATTTTATTTGTTGGTCGAATTGTTCCTGATAAAGGTCTGGAATGGTTACTCAAAACCTTAATACATACAGACCCGCAAATTCAACTTGATATCGCAGGTGAAGGTTGGGAACGACCACGCTTAGAAAAGTTAGCAAACACACTCGGATTAAATAACCGCATAACTTGGCATGGTTGGTGCAATCCTGACAAACTAAATAAACTTTATCAACAATGTTTTGCAGTTATCTTTCCCAGTGTTTGGCCTGAACCTGCCGGTCTTGTGACTATGGAAGCTTATGCTCGTTATCGCCCTGTAATTGGTAGTGCCGTCGGTGGAATTCCAGAACATTTACGAGATGGAGAAACGGGTATTATTGTTCCAGGTAATAATATCACAAAGCTGGTTGATGCCATTGATGATTTGTATAAAGATCACCAAAAAAGCCGATATATGGGTGAACAAGGTCATGCTTTATTGATGAAAGAATTTACAATGGATGCTCATGTAAATAATCTCCGAAGAATTTATGCAAAAACTATAGCTGAATTTCCTTCTCGAACAAAAAACTTATATAGCTATAGCATCTCTCAAGCTAAGTAACCATATTTTGTTAAAAATATCAAGTAGTGCATCTTTCAATTATAAAAAATCAACAGAGAAAAATATGTCATTGCATCAAGAAGATCAGCAACCTTTAGTCAGTGTTATTATCCCCACCTATAATCGACCAGAGTATCTCAAGCAAGCCATCGCTAGTGCTATCAAACAAACTTATCAAAATATTGAAATAATTGTTTCTGATAATTGTAGTTCTGAAAATATTCAAAATATTGTTGCATCTTTTGGTGATTCATGCATCAGATTTTGGCGCCATCAACAAAATGTGGGTATGTTACCTAATCAACAGCATGGCTTCAAGATGGCGCGAGGTAAATATGTCGCTAGTCTCCATGACGATGATATGTGGAATGAAGACTTTTTAGCAAAGCTTGTACCACCACTAGAAGCAAATTCTGAGTTAATTATCGCTTTTTGTGACCAATATATCATAGATGCTAATGGCATAATTAATTATGCTGGAACTGAAGAAAACACACGTGCTTACAAGCGAGATAAACTAAGACAAGGAATTTATCAACCTTTCTATAAAATTGGGTTAATAGATAAAAGTATACCGACTGCGGCAGCTTGTGTGATTCGCAATAATTTTGTGGATTGGGATAGTATTCCCCCAGAAGCTGGCGGGATGTGGGATTTATATTTAACTTACCTCTGTTGTATATCTGGTTATGGTGCTTACTACTATCCAGAAAGGCTGACGCGATATCGTGCCCATGAGCAAACTGATACTATGCTCAGTGGTAGTCGAAATGTTCAGGCAAAAATCCGCAAAGCTAAAAGCGAAATGTTTTGCTATCAAGTCTTTATGGAAGACACTCATCTACAGGAATTTAGAACTTATTTTCAACAGAAATGGTTAGAAGCTAATACAACTTTGGGAATTGCTTTACTACGAAGTCAACAGATAGCCGCAGCACGTCCTTATTTTTTGCAGGCGTTGAATAAACAAAAGTTTAATGTGCGAACTATGGCTGCACTAAGTCTTAGTTTTACTCCGCAATTTTTAGCGAATAAGTTAATAGGGTTATCTAAATAAGACCTCTTGCATAAGTCGAATAGACCCCCCTTATAAAGGGGGGAAACTTGAAATCTTGCTCCCTCCCCTTCACAAGGGGAGGGTTGGGGAGGAGTGATTCAAGGATTTTTGCAAGAGGTCTAATTTATTTCTTGGAAGTTCCTTATGTGTCAGGCAACAAAATATTTATGCAATAGGTCTATTCTTAAGGAAGATAGTGTATGAAACTTTGTATTGTTACTCATAAAATCAAAAAAGGTGATGGTCAGGGGCGGGTAAACTATGAGGTTGCTAATAAAGCAATTCGTCGTGGTCATCAATTGACATTATTAGCTAGTGAAGTAGCACCTGAACTAGAAGATAATAGCCAAGTTAATTGGATTAAAATTCCAGTCAAAGGCTATCCTACAGAATTTGTGCGAAATTTCATATTTGCCCAAAAAAGTGCAGATTGGTTGCGTAAACATCGCTCTGACATTGATTTAGTTAAAGTCAATGGAGCAATTAATAGGGCTACGGCTGATGTGAATGCTGTACATTTTGTCCACAGTTCATGGTTGCGATCGCCTGTTCATATTTCTCGTAACCGCCGCGATTTATATGGTTTCTACCAATGGCTCTTTACGGCTTTTAATGCCCGTTGGGAAAAACAAGCTTTCCAAAAAGCGCAGGTTGTTGTAGCTGTATCGGAAAAAGTAGCCCAAGAATTAGTCAACATTGGTGTACCGCGTTCTCGGATTCGCGTAATTGTCAATGGCGTTGACTTAGAAGAGTTTACCCCTGGTGAAAGCAATCGCCAAAAATTAGGTTTACCGGAGAATGTTACCCTAGCACTGTTCGCTGGAGATATCCGCACACCCAGAAAAAATTTAGATACAGTACTGCACGCCTTGGCGAAAGTTCCCGATTTACATCTGGCGGTGGTGGGTCACATCGAAGGTAGTCCTTTCCCACAACTAGCAGCATCCTTGGGGTTAAGTGAACGCGTGCATTTTGTCGGATATCGACGTGATATCCCCGAAATTATGCGGTCAGTAGATTTATTTATTTTTCCTTCCCGATACGAAGCTTGTAGTCTCGTATTGTTAGAAGCACTTTCTTCAGGACTGCCGGTAATTACTGCCACAGCTACCGGAGGTGCAGAGTTGGTGACACCAGAATGTGGCATCGTCCTACCCGACTCAGATGATATCGACGCTTTGGCTATGGCGCTAATGTCTTTGGTGAGCAATCCTGCCCTAATGCAACAGATGCGTCAAGCAGCTCGCTTTGTGGCAGAACAATATAGCTGGACTACTATGGCACAAACTTATGTGGATCTATTCGAGGAGTTAAGCAAGAATGCGGAACACCGTTCTCATACCAACTTATCGCCGTCCACAAGACCTATCACGCTGCCTTTTGGCGCTACAGGAGCAAACTAAACCCGTTGATCAGGTGATAGTGGTTGTCCGCGATACGGATGCAGAAACTTGGCAATTCCTGGCGCAATTAAACACGGAGAACTTGCCACTACATAGTGTGAAAGTGACGCAACCGGGGGTAGTAGCAGCTCTCAACGCCGGACTAGCAGCAGTGGAGGGTGATATTGTTTCCATTACTGATGATGATGCTGCACCTCACCCGGATTGGTTAGAGCGCATCGCGGCTTACTTTACCTCGGATAATCGTCTCGGCGGTCTGGGAGGGCGTGATTGGATACACCACGGCAGCAAATTAGAAGACGAATCCCGCTTAGTCGTTGGACAGTTACAGTGGTTTGGGCGAGTAATTGGCAACCATCATCTGGGAGTGGGAGAACCCCGTGAGGTGGATATTCTCAAGGGCGTAAACATGAGTTTTCGTACCCAAGCAATTGCACAATTGCGCTTTGACGATCGGATGCGTGGTACTGGAGCGCAGGTACACTTTGAAATGGCATTCACTCTGACATTAAAACGGGCTGGTTGGAAGATAATTTACGATCCTCATGTTGCGGTAGATCACTATCCAGCACAACGTTTTGATGAAGATCAGCGAAATAACTTTAATGAAATTGCCTTTATTAATTTAGTCCATAATGAAACCTTAGTTTTATTAGAGCATTTGCCATTTATTCGCCGGATTATATTTTTATTCTGGGCAGTATTCGTAGGTACTTGCGATAGTTTAGGCTTAGTACAATGGCTGAGATTTTTACCTAGCCAAGGGCAGTTGGCGGGTAAGAAGCTGCTAGCATCTTGGCGTGGACGTTGGCAGGGATATAAACAATTCGTAATTCGTAATTCAATTTCTTCTTAGCTCTGGTAGTCTGTCAAGTTTAAATTGATGGTTAAGCAAGTTCGTAGTAAGGACTTTAGTCCTTATTTTATAAGCACTAAAGTCCTTACTACAAAACTTAAAAACTAGCTTAGGAATGTGAATTAAATAAAGTACAATTCTTAATTTATATAATCTAATGTTGGGTTACGCTGTCGCTTCACCCAACCTACAAAGAATTGTAAGTTAATAAATCCACGTTCCTTAGACATTGTACTAGTTAGCATTGGTAAATCAAAAATATAAAATTGAATGAATTCTAAACAGATACTTTTCAATAGTTTTTTACAAGAAAACTATTCTCCCGAAGAGCGATCGCAACAGGCTTGGATGGCGATCGCAGGCTTTATATTACTAACTGTAGTTTGCTATTTTGCTGGTGCTACTGCCGCATTGCGCCTAATTTACCCAGTGACAGCTTTAGCTGTAGGCATATTTTTATACTTGCGACATCCCATTCTCTATATCAGTTTTACCTGGTGGATCTGGTTTCTCACACCCTTAGCTACCCGCTTAGTTGATTATCGAGTCGGCTGGGATGCTACCCGTCAAATGCTCATAGCACCCTACTTAGTGGTATTTGTTACTATAGCAACATTCCTGCGACACTTCCCCAGCGCCTCTCGGAAAGGGGGCTTGCCCTTTGTTATGGCTTTTATCGGAGTGTTCTATGGCTTTCTAATCGGTCTGATTTACAATCCACCTATCCCTGTAGCACGCGGTCTGCTAGATTGGCTCAGTCCGATCATCTTCGCTTTTCACTTATTTATACACTGGCGAGATTATCCCAGTTATCGCCAAAACTTTCAGCGAACATTCCTCTGGTGTGTCTTAATTTTAGGAGCTTATGGTGTATATCAATTTGTGGTGGCTCCTGAGTGGGATAGATACTGGCTGATACAATCAAAACTATTCATGAGTTCTGGAAACCCTGTACCTTTCGGGATGCGCGTCTGGAGTACATTGCACTCAGTCGGCCCCTTTGGTTCCGTCATGCAAGCTGGGTTGCTGTTGTTATTTACCAGTTCGGGAAGTTTAATTTTTCCGGCTTCAGCTGTTGGTTACTTATCCTTCTTATTAACACAAGCACGTACTAATTGGGGAGGCTGGTTATTTGGAATAATTATGATTATGGGTTCAGTCAAAGCCAGAATTCAAATGCGCTTAATTACCATCATCGTAGTCATGGCAATTTGTGTTGTGCCATTAGCAACTATCCAGCCAATTTCTGGGGTTTTAGCAGCCCGTTTAGAAACTTTTTCTAATCTTCAAGACGATACGAGTTTTAAAGATAGATCGGGAAGTTATGACAAAAACCTAGGTCTAGCCCTTTCTAATGGTTTAGGTAACGGTTTAGGAAATATTTGGAAAGTCAACGAAAAAACTGGTCAAATTGAAGTGGTAGTCATTGATAGTGGCATTTTAGATATGTTTTTCACCCTTGGTTGGTTTGGAGCCATCTTTTATATGGGTGGATTAATCTTGTTGATTATTAGTGTTAGCAGCTATGGTGAAGGTCGTTTCGATAGTTTTCTCAGTGCTGCCCGCGCTATTGGTATCAGTTCTGCTACGCAGCTAGTTATTGGTAGTGGAATGTTGAGTGTAGCCGGGATGATTCTTTGGGGATTTTTAGCTATGGCTATGGCAGGACATAAATACTATAGCAATCCTCAGATTGCCTACAAGAAGTCCGAGTTCTGATTATTACAAATTAAATAGGATAGTTATAGATTATGAAAGTAATTATTGTCATGCCACTAGCCGAGCAACGAGGTGGTGGTGAAATGATGCTTTGGGATTTGGTGCAGCAGGGACGTAATGCCAGTATCGAGTGGCTGGTGATATTTTTAGAAGACGGCCCGATGGTAGAACAAGTAAAGTCCCTCGGTATTGATGCGCGAGTTGTGGAAAGTGGACGTTTACGCCAAATCCACCGTTTTATTGGCGCTGTTTTTCGGATAGCTGCGATCGCCCGCCGCGAACGTGCAGATATAATTGTCAATTGGATGTGGATCACGCATATATCTGGAGGTTTGGCGGCGATGTTGGCGGGGTTGCCTGCTGTGTGGTATCAACTAGAAGTACCTAGTGACAAAACTTGGTTGGTGCGAATCGCAACTTTAATCCCAGCGCGGGCGATTATCACCCTCTCTCAAGATGGCAAGCAAGCACAGGCAGAGATTTGGCCTCATAGACCAACACCTTTGGTTTATCCTGGTGTCGCACTAGACCGATTTGAGCCTGATGCTTTGCCTTCTCCTGAAGAAGCACGGCGGAAGTTGGGCTTACCTTTACACGGGCCGTTGATTGGAATTGTTGGGCGATTGCAACGATGGAAAGGAATGCACGTATTGGTGCAAGCAATGCCCAAAATTTTACAGAAGTATCCCGATGCTCATTGTGTAGTGGTTGGCGGTAAACACGATTTGGAACCGGATTATGAGGACTTCTTGAAAGCAGAAATCGCCGCATTAGGTTTGAAAGACCAAGTAATTATGGCTGGGTTACAGCGTAATATCCCTGAGTGGGTGCAGGCGATGGATGTGTTTGTTCATGCCTCAAATAAAGAACCGTTTGGGATTGTGATTATTGAGGCAATGGCGCTGGGTAAAGCTGTAATTGCTGGTAGTGCAGGCGGCCCGACAGAGATTATTACGGATGGCATGAATGGACTATTAACACCTTACGGCGATGGAGATAAATTAGCGATCGCAATTCTCCGCTATCTTGACGAGCAAGAATTTGCCCAGAGTGCGGGAATGGCTGCTAGGCAACGCGCCCTGGATTTCTCAACGCAGAATTATGCCCAAAATTTTATTAGTGCAATTCGTTCTGCGATACCAAGCGTTTCATAGGCTGAATGAAACGGTAAACTTCTTGCCAACGCGATATTTTCACCAATGAATATCGCTACCAAATTAATCAATCTCCTAATATCACGATATTCCTCAACGCCAACGTGGTAGAAATTGAGGTAGACGAAACAGCCCAGACAGTGAAACGTGTACAAGTAGCTTGTTTATCTAGTAATAAATTTTCAGTTGTTGCAAAAATATTTATTTTAGCCACAGGTGGTATTGAGAATACACGTTTATTGTTGCTATCAAACCGAATTCAAAAGAATGGGTTAGGTAATCAACATGATTTAGTGGGTAGGTTCTTTATGGATCATCCTTTTATCCGTTGTGGTATGCTTGTTCCGGAAATCGCAAAATCTTCAATTCGATGGCTTTGTATGACTTACGCCCGGTGAATAATGTCACAGTGATGGGAAAATTTGCCCTGACGGAAGAAGTTATGCGCCGCGATAAATTACTAAATATGACTGCGTTGTTATATCCCAGAGATGAAAGGTTTAGATCGGCAGCAAAGGCTTCTGCAAAAATTTTGTTCTCTTCAATTCGACAAGGGCAGTTACCTAAGAATGTTTTTCAACATTTGCAAAATGTAATTATGAATATTGATGATTTAGTAGTTGATTGGTATAAGTATAATGTCAAAAAAGAATATTTGTTCCCTGATTTGAGTCATGGAGGATGGTCAGACCATGAAGGTAATGAACAGAAATATACAAAGTTTGAAGTTCTCAGCCAAACTGAACAAACCCCAAATCCAGATAATCGGGTCACACTCAGTAATCAACTAGATAAACTTGGTTGTCCTCAAGCAAAATTAACTAATCATTGGAGCGAAATAGATATTTGTAGTGTGAAGCGATCGCAGCTAGTATTTGCAGAAGAGTTTGCTAGTGCAGGTCTGCGTGAGTTGCAGATTGAATTGGATGGAGATCGTCCAGTTGCTTCTCTTAGTACCCATCATAATATGGAAACAACACGTATGCATGATGACCCAAAACAAGGAGTAGTAGATGCAAATTCTCAAGTTCACGGCATCTCTAATTTATTCATCACAGGTAGCTCTGTTTTCCCTACAGGAGGTTATGCTAATCCGACGCTGACCATTGTCGCTTTGGCAATTCGACTGGCAGACCATCTGAAAGCGGAATTGTGTCACTAAGTACAACTTTGCATAAAATTATCACGGTTTTAAACGTAGTGATCGCTTGAATCAATAGTTATGTATTTTTCTGCCCTCAACTATTAGTAACCATCTCAAAACCTGATCGCTACCTTGCCAAAAAGTCTGCAAGGATTTATCTCAAACCCTTGTAAAAACTTGATTGCAAATTTTCGGACAGGTCTATTTCTTCTTCCTTTTTGAATGCTTGATCTGCTAGGAATGCTAATGCTAATGTAGCAGCGATCGCACCCCACTGGAGAAGCTTCCGGTGTTGTGTTATCGAAAGTGGCAAAGATGCCGATAGCGGCGACATGTACCCATGTATCGAGTCGCCCGTACACTTCCACAGTTTTATCGGCGATCGCCTTAACTTGCTCAAATACTTCCACATCAGCTACGTAAAAAGTTGCCTCACCGCCAAAGCCGCGAATCTCCTCCACTAAAGACTTTAGCTTCGATTCACTCCGAGCCGAGACTACTACTTTTGCCCCGCGTCTAGCAAACTCAAGAGCTGTGATTCGTCCGATACCACTGGAGGCTCCAACCACCGAAACGACCTGCTGATTGATTGGCTTTAATTGCATAAATGTTACTCCTCAAAAGAAATTAGGGATTGGAGATTAAAACAATTCTTTCCAACAGTGGTGCTGTTTAAGGGAGCCATAACAGCCAGTGCAGGTTACAATTTTTACAACTCAGATAGGATTGCGATCGCTGTTGCTCAACAGTTAAATAACATAATTCAATTTCAGATAGTAGACACGTAATGTTCTTACTTAATAGAATATAACCAAAAAACCTAATCTAAAACCCCCATACCTTAAAGGTATAGGGGTTATTTCAGCTTGCGTAGAAGTGGACAAAGGAAAGGTAAACTTGTATTTCATCCAATTAGATAGCCATAGGAAAAGCTGTACTTATACAGGATAATTTATTCCGGTTAATATCCCCAATTGTGAACTAACAGCGCTTATGTAATCTTTATCGTTTAAAAACTGTATTGGTAGCCTGTGAGCATTGATAGCAGCCTTGACTAAACTTTCCGGAGTAATATTTCCGCGCTGTACTTCAAAAATAAAACTCCCTGCACTAGGAACTCCTTGCTGCTTGAAACCACCTTGGTAAGCAAAATTAACAAGATTAAAGGGTTGAATGTAGTTGATATTGGTGGAATTACTGCCTAATGCATCAGCATTAACTGCTGTGTTTATTGATTTCTCACTAGTTTCATTAGCACTCATATAGTTTTTATTTGTGGCTGTTTGAGCGCTAGCAATGCCAGATGTGAGGGTAAGAGAGGCAATGATAACTGTAGAATTTATCAATGTTGTTAATTTCATAACGTACTCCTTAACTATAGGAAAGTAGAATCAATAAGTTCTACTAATAATTTTCCCTTAATTATAAAAAATAAACTCATACAATTGGCTCACCCAAATGGTTGAATTGTTTCTCATCCAAATGCGTGACTTGTTTACTGCCTTCTCGTTCTGCTATACTCGTAGCATTAGCCACATCTCACAACTTAAGAATAAAACTATCCCGAAAATGAAAGTCAGGCTCCGCGCCTTGATGAGTTAAAGCCCAGTAAGTCACCTCACCATTTCTGTCTTTAATAACGGTAGTAATGCCAACTTCAATAGCTTGGTTTTCCGAGAGAATTTTATCCAAATCGACATTCAACACAAGTGCTAAACTGTCGGCTTGATTCTGGAGACTAAACGGAAGTATTGTAAAGCCTGTTTCCTCTTGCATTCCTTGACGGTATCCATCAAAGCGATAAATATTCCAGTGTCCGGCGGGGGAGAGGTTAAACTCCCAATACCGTAGAGAATCTTTGATCCCAACGAAGAACTCAAAGCAAGTGTCTTTCCACAATTCATGCTTGCGTGAGCCTGTATTTGATGGTGGAGCTATTGCAATTTCTTTGAAATCGCCTTCAAGCATATAGCGAATGACAAGTTTTTTACCATTTCGAGCAATATTACCTGCAATTTTCAAATTAGGCAGGGATTTTGTCAAAGAAAAGGGTTGCAGAGAAAATGTCTGCTCGTTCATTTCATGTCTTTAATAATATTACGAATCTGCGTTTCTTGAGATTCAATACTTTCGGTAAGGTTAAACTGGACGATCGCTCTTACCAAGTTATGTTCTGGGTGCTTGACTTTAAAGTAGATATTCCCTGCTAAATAATCAGCAAAAAATCTCAGTCCTAATTCAAAGCTGATCAGACGGATGGCATCATATATATATGCATAGTCATTCTCAGTCAGAAACGCCTTTGCCACAGAGAGATAACCTTTTAGAATTCCCTGACACAAATCAGTATCGAAATAAACACTGTCCCAATTCTCGGTTTCTTCACCAGCCGGATTGCAACCCGATCGCAAGCAATCACCAATATCGTAATGTACCAGACCGGGTTTAACAGTGTCGAGGTCTATGACGCTGACGGCTTGCTGGGTAACAGTGTCAAACATAACGTTATTGATTTTTGGATCGCCGTGCATCAAACGCAGGGGTAGTTTGCCTTCAGCTTTGGCATTTTCTAGGATATGTGCAAAGCTTTGGCGATCGCTAACTAACTGTAAGCAATAATTAACTTCAGCAGATTGACGCGCCCTAGTTTTCGCCAATACTTCCTCGTAATGCTGGAGATAAAGCGGTGTAATATGGAACCCTTCAAGGGTGTCGGCGAGTTTTTCTGATGGCAAATCGCTGATCAGATTGTGGAACATCCCCAAGGCATAACCGATTTCTTTCGCCTGGGTGCGATCGCGCATCCTATCAAAAGACTGGGAACCTTCAATAAAGCTAATCGCCCGCCAAAAGCAGCCGTCTACATCTCTCCAGTGGTCTTGAGCATCCTTGGTTAATAGTACGCGTGGTACTTCCCAGCGACGACTCAGGGGGGTGTGCTGTAACCGTTTATGAACATGCTCGGTCAAGGTACGCATATTCTGCATAATCAGTTGTGGCTGACGAAACACCTGCCTATTGATGCGTTGCAGGACAAAATGTTGTTCTTCTGAGGAATCTAGAGTTACTAAGAAGGTGTCATTGATATTACCACTTCCAAATGCTTTAACGTCTGTAACCTTTCCCCATTCGGCGAATTGGTTAGCGATGGCTGCGCCCGCCGTTCGCAAAGCGTCTCGAAGAGAAGGCATCGCAACTAGATTTTCTGCCCCCTGTGTATTTAATTCTTCTGTCATGTTTGTGTTTGACCTCCTCACGTATATTGCACAAAGGCAATAGCGGATATCCTAGCGTAAGTGTCAAGATAATTCATAATTCGTAAATAAATATCACCTAACTGATTGTGATAAATGTAGTTTTTGAACACAGTTATAAATTTTTACCAGAAATTACGGTATGAATGGTATTTAGAGTAACTAGGATTTCTATCAAGTTCGCTTAAATTTGCTCATAATCAAGACTTATACTGTTTGACTTTAATTATGATACAAATACCTTGCTAGGGGCACGGCAATGCCCTGCCCCTACTTCCAAGATGTTAATATTTCCAGAGATGTTATCTGTTGTGATGGAAATTTGATTTGGAATACTATCATGCCCGATAGAACGATCGAAAAAGGTCCATATATTGGTAGCTTCCCCGGTCGTTGAAGTTTTAATGCATCAAGCATTTTGCAGAAAGTTAGTGGCTTCACCAGTACTAATGGAGCCGAAATACCTGCCTTCGATCCTGAAAGCGATCGCCTGTTTGTCATTGCTGACAGTATAAGTAAGTAGGTGAGAATAAATCAAAGTAGATTAAGTAATGTAAAAAATCTTGAGATGAGTTTGTAGTGTTCGCGTAGCGCGATGCCCTGAGCTTGCCGTACTCCGCAGGAGTTGCAAGCTACGCGCAGTGCGATGCCCTGAGCTTGCCGTTCGCGCAGCGTCTCGTAGAGAAGGGTCTCGTAGAAAGGGCTACCCTGCGGGAACGCTTTGCGAACAGCCCTCAAATTAGGACTAAAGTCCTTACTACAAACCTTGAATTATTCACGCCGCTCTATTTAAGACCTCTTGCAAAAGTCCCTAACACCCCACCCCCAGCCCCTAAGAGCAGGCTCTTAGGGGAGAATTTGACGTAAGTCAAAGGCGGGGTGGGGTTCTTATTTTTGATTTATGCAAGAGGTCTTTAGTTGAAATTTATAGTGTCAATAATACAGGTGCACTGACCTTGGCTGGTTGTTTAATAACCGGATTTATCCCCCCGGAGGAACATAAGCCATTCCCAACAGGGTTGCAAGTATTGAATGACAAATATTGATTTTTGTCAGTTGTTAGTTGTCAGACTATGATAGTTTTATCACCACAGGGGAGAAGTTACTATGTTGTCGCGTCAACTGGGAAAAAACGGTTTAACAATATCGGCAGTTGGGCTTGGCTGTATGGGCATGTCTGATGTTTATGGCCTAGCCGATCGCAAAGAAAGTATTGCAACGATTCATGCAGCGCTTGATGCAGGCATTACCTTACTGGATACAGGCGACTTTTACGGCATGGGGCACAATGAA
This sequence comes from Nostoc sp., assembly GCF_054880495.1. Lineage (NCBI taxonomy): Bacteria > Bacillati > Cyanobacteriota > Cyanophyceae > Nostocales > Nostocaceae > Nostoc > Nostoc sp. Next base: position 71,710 of record NZ_JBTYKD010000094.1, on the reverse strand, counting down.
CTGCTGCTACACGAAGCCCTCGCAGGACGGCGGCGGGAAGATATTTTCATTGCTGTTAAATTCGGGGCGCTGCGATCGCCTGATGGCAACTTTATTGGCTTCGATGGTCGTCCTGAAGCCGTGAAGACTTCACTTGCCTATACATTGAAACGACTGGGAACCGATTACATCGACCTTTACCAGCCAGCCCGGCTCGATCCGAGGGTGCCCATTGAAGACACCGTTGGGGCGATTAGCGAAATGGTGAAAGCTGGATATGTTCGCCAGATTGGTTTATCTGAAGTGGGTGCAAAGACAATTCGACGTGCTCATGCGATTCATCCGATCACCTGCCTTCAGATCGAATATTCGCTCCTGACTCGTGGCATTGAGGATGACATCCTCCCGACTGTGCGGGAATTGGGCATTGCTGTCACCGCTTATGGAGTACTCTCACGGGGGTTGTTGAGCGGTCACTGGTCGAAAGAACGCTCTGAGCAAGCGCAAGACTTTCGAGGAAATCTGCCCCGCTTCTCTGGAGAGAATCTAGATCACAATTTGTTGCTAGTCGAAGCCCTTCGCCTGATTGCCCAAGAACAGAATGCGACAGTTGCTCAAGTGGCAATTGCTTGGGTGCTGTCGCGGGGGAACGACATTGTACCGTTGATTGGAGCGCGGCGGCGCGATCGCTTGAATGAAGCGCTGGGTGCGCTGGATCTGCATTTAAACGAGGATGATCTCACTCGGATTGAGGCAGCAGTGCCACTGAATGCCGTGGCTGGCGATCGCTATCATCCAGAGCAAATGGCGATGTTGGATAGTGAAAAAAGGTAAAATACCCGTAGCATGAATGATTCAGCTTTAACACCAGAGCGGATTCTGGACGCGGCGGAAGAGGTTTTGCGTCGTTACGGTCTGGCAAAGGCAACTGTCGTGGATGTGGCTCGCTTTTTAGAGGTGAGCCACGGGACGATTTATCGGCATTTTCCCAGCAAGGTTGCTCTGCGCGATGCAGTAGCAGAACGCTGGCTGCATCGGGTTTCCACACCATTAGCAGCGATCGCTCAAGAGCAGGGTTCCGCCGTTGAACGTTTGCACCGATGGTTTGAGCAACTGATCACTCTCAAACGGCAAAAAGTCCTGGATGATCCAGAATTGTTTGCCACCTATTGTGCGATCGCTCAAGAGGCGCGAGGGGTAGTTCAAGCTCACATTGCTGAACTGGTAAGGCAAGTTGCTGCGATCGTTGAGAGCGGTATTTCCAGTAACGAGTTTCGGGTAACAGATCCGCAGGTAGCGGCGAAGGCAGTCTTTCAAGCGACAGTTCGATTTCACCATCCAGCCCACGCATCCGAATGGAGTGATCCAGACATCGACACGGACTTTGCCCAAGTATGGCGCTTGGTACTTGCTGGTCTTGTGGTGGGTTAAGCTGCATTGCCTATTTCCCCGTCTTCAGTTGCTCCCGTTGCTTACCATATTGCCGCAGCTGCTTCAAGAGGTCTTCTTGGGATGAATTCGGGATAGACTCACTGGGGGTTGGTTGAACATTGGTATCGGCAGTTTCAAAATTAGCAGGTGAGGGATTCATTGTATAGACGGGTAGGGACTTGTCATTAGACATCGCCTCTGGGGTTGGTGCGGAGGCAGGAATTAGATTATTTGGTTTGCTCACAGCAGCTTTTACCGAATCGAGAGTACTAGCAACTTGCACTTGTTGCTGCATCTGTTGAGTAGAAGATACTAAATGACTTAGACCATTCACCAATTGCAGCAGATTTTTGCGGAAAGTTGGATCACCTGTCAATTCATCCAAATCAGATGTAATTTTTTGGGTATTTTCAAACGTTACTCGTGCTGAATCTAAAGTTTGTTGCAGCAGCACCACATTCTTTGGATCATTTAAGGTTTTAGAAGCATCGCGTAAATTAGCTGAAGCTTGGGCTGCATTTGCTGAAAGAGTTTCTAAATTGTTGAGTAATTTTCCTTGAGTCAATCGATTGACAGATGGTGATAAGCTACTGACTGTAACACGCAGTTGGTTGCTAGTTTCGGTGATATTGTTCAAAGCACCAACCAGCGCCGAACGATTTGTTGTCAACAGATTATCCACGTTGTTCAGCAAACGATTTGCTTGAGTTGCAGTTGCACCGAATTTATCTATAGTTTGAGTCGCAGATGCATTAAGTTGGTTTGTCGCCCGTTGCACTGAATTAGCCGTAGCTGAAAATGTATTCAGTTGTTCTCGCAAGCTTTTGGTTAAACCTCGGAGATCGTGACTTAGCTCAGTAAAACTGGATGCTGCGCCTGTAGTTGCTTCCAGAACCCCATTCACATTTCTATAAAATTTTGGGTCATTATATGCAGTGGCTAGGTCAGTTGAACTGCGAATTAGTTCATCAACACTGATGCCAACCTGACCTTTTAACCGAGAGCCATTACAGACTATGAGACTGGAATTACAATTTTTATCTAGGGGTTTAGCAAGCACAAGCCCAGCAGGTAAAGTTGCTTTTGGTGTGATGTCGATAATACTTTCGCTAATTAATCCGCTTTGATTAGCTTCCACCAATACATTCCGGGGGATAATTAGGTCAGTTTTGGCAATTTCAATCTCTACATCAATGGCATTTGGCCCTGGTCGAACCTGGGAAATAGTTCCTACCTTAAAGCCACGATAGCGCACTGCTGCTCCCTTTTGCATTCCGCCAGCGTTAGCAAATTCTATAATCGCTTTGTATGAACGCCCAGCAGCAGTAAATCTATTTAACCAGAGAAAGAGTAATCCAAATACCCCAAGTCCTAGCAGGAGTAATAACCCCACAGAACCTTCTCTAAATGTTCGCCCAGACGCGAAGCTGCTTGTCATAAGACCTCGCATTTTTTTACCACTACCAACAACCAATTATGAGTTATGAGTTATGAATTATGAGTCGAATTTAACTCCTCACTCCTCATTCTTAACTCCTCACTTTTAAGTTTCTAGCCCCCGACTTTAATCGGTCCTTCCACACTTCCACTGATAAATTGTCTGATCAACGGATTTTCTGTGTTATGTATTTCACTAACTGTACCCTGCCACTGCACTTTACCTTCATAGAGAAATATAAGTCTATCAGCTGTACGACGGGCAGTGCTGGCTTGGTGGGTAACAACGGCATAGGTACTACAAGTTCCATGTGAACTTTGCAAATAACGGATTAAATCTTCGATTACTGTTGAGGCAATGGGATCAAGTCCGGCTGTCGGTTCGTCGTATAGTAGAACTTCTGCGCCTTCTGTGGGGCTATCGGGGTTAGACATAATCGCACGGGCAAAACTTACCCGCTTTCGCATTCCCCCCGAAAGTTCGGCTGGGTAGAGGTCGCCTATTCCTGGTAAACCTACCATCTGCAATTTTTCTTTTACCAAATCTCGGATGCGCGATCGCGGTAGCTTTGAATTTTGATAAAGTAAAAATCCCACATTCTCCTCCACCGTCAGCGAATCAAATAGCGCCGCCTGCTGAAACACCATGCCAATGCCAACCTGCTGGACACCATCCTCAATCAAACCGTCTCGCCGCACTCCTTGCACATAAATTTCTCCTTCATCGGGACTAAGTAACCCCGCCATTACCCGTAAAATTGTTGATTTACCAGTCCCTGATGGACCAATAATCCCCACTGCTTCTCCCCGGTAAATGGTCAAGTCTACATTATCTAGAACTTTATGGCTACCAAAGGACTTAGAAACACCTTTCAGTTCAATCAATGGTTCAGTCATTAGTTATTAATCATTAGTCATTGGTGAGCCAGTGCCTTGGGCGGGTTCCCCAATTTATACCCCTACAAGAGTGATGTCATAGTTATTGTATTGGTAGGGCATTGTCTGGTACATTATAAGTATATGATTAGCAAACTTTATTTTTTTAGCATAATATTTAGTTTTTTGCGATGTTTAACGTCCCCAAATCCCCTCAACCCAAAGCTGACGAAGACACCCTAGTAATTTAACGTCTCAGTAACGAGAAACTAAAACTCTAGTTTTCTGTGGACATCAGCAAGGTTATTTAATAGTATAAATATACTATTATTGCTATAACTACTCAGAGAAAAGCTACGACAATGAAAACTAATTAACAGGTTGATGCAATATCTAGCAATTCTATTTGATTTGTGAAAATCAAAAGGTTGAGATTTCCGAACTTAATATAAGTCGGAAATGTTGTTGTTCACCAATGATTAAGTACAGCTAGAGAAACATTTAGTTTACTATCCAAAATTCTTGTAATTAGGAGAGTTGGCAAGTGGCAAAATTATTCACTAATATTGTAAAAATTACTGAGAGAAATCAACCTAGAGATGATGAATAGTAACTCAGAGCAGTTTGCAAGTGATAATTCCTCTGGTATTTGTCCCGAAGCGCTGGAATATATGATTAGGGCAAATCAAGGTAGTGTTCCAGCCTATGGAAATGATCAATGGACTCAAAAAGCTACAGATTATTTTCGGAAACTCTTTGAAATTGATTGTGAAGTATTTTTTACCTTTAACGGTACAGCCGCAAATTCTTTATCTTTAGCTGCCCTTTGTCAGTCATATCACAGCGTCATTTGTCATGAAACATCTCACATAGAAACAGATGAATGTGGCGCACCTGAATTTGCATCTAATGGTTCTAAACTGTTACTTGCTCCAGGTAAAAATGGCAAGTTAACATCAGAGGCGATAGAGTCAATTGTCACTAAACGTACTGACATTCATTATCCCAAATCTAAAGTTATTAGCGTCACACAATCAACGGAATTAGGAACTTTATATTCTATTGAAGAACTTCTGAAAATTAAAGAAGTTGCGAAAAAGTATAACTTAAAGATTCACATGGATGGCGCTCGGTTTGCAAATGCAGTTGCCGCGATGAATAAAAGCCCTGCTGAAATTACTTGGAAAACGGGAGTGGACGTATTGTGCTTTTGTGGTACAAAAAATGGAATGGCATTAGGTGAAGCCATTCTTTTCTTCAACAAAGAACTAGCAGAGGATTTTGATTATCGATGCAAGCAAGCCGGTCAGCTAGCCTCAAAAATGCGATTTATTTCTGCTCCCTGGTTGGGTTTATTGGAAACTGGTGCTTGGCTAAAAAATGCCAGACATGCCAATCAATGTGCTGAATACTTAGAAAATCAACTATTAAACATAGAAGGTGTTGACTTGATGTTTCCTAGAGAAGCCAACGCCGTATTTGTAAAACTACCAGAACAAGTCATTCACGCCTTAAAAGCAAAGAATTGGCAGTTTTATACATTTATTGGTGTGGGAGGAGTACGTTTTATGTGTTCTTGGAACACAACAAAATCAAGGATTGATGAATTGATTAGTGATATTAAAAATGCAACTAGTGACAAAAATTAAAGTATGAGAAACCTAAAATAGTGAAACTGCATAATATTAGTGGCGTTTCTGGCATCTTCTAATGGTGACTACATTACAGACAGGTAGGTAGCACTTTCTTTGTGGATGGTGGGCTACTTTGGAATTATCAGGAGCAGTAGCGAGAAAAAAACTATGTCAGATTCATCCTTATTTATTCCAGTGATTCTTGGCACTCCCCGTCAAGGCCGCCAAAGTGAATACGTTGCTAAATTTATTGTGGAGCAGGTTGCAGCAGACGATCGCCTAGAAACCGAACTAATCGATATTAGAAATATTGCGATCGCTACAGATGATGCCGGAGAATCACTCAAAGACCCTCAATTTTCTGCAACTATTGAGCGAGCAGATGGATTAATTATCGTTACACCAGAGTATAATCACGGTTATCCGGGTTTGCTCAAACACGTCCTTGATACCTGCCTCAAAGAATACATTCATAAAGCCGTTGGACTATGTGGCGTTTCAGCAGGCAGCTTTGGTGGCACAAGGGTAATCCAAAACCTCTTACCTGTGATGCGGGAGTTGGGGCTAATAACTATTTTTTATGACCTCAACTTTAGCAACGTTCAGAAACTATTTGATGAGTCGGGCAATTTAATTGATAAACCAACCTACATTCGTCGTATGGAAAGGTTCATGGACGAGTTAGTTTGGATGTCAAGTGTTCTGAAATATGGGCGGCGAGAAGTCAGCCAAAAGAAGAAAGATTAATATCCATGCTCATAAACCCTGTCCAGATGGGTGCTGATGCGATGCATACGGTTCTGAAAGTTAGTGAGAATGCCCAGAATGGTCAAGTGGAAGCCACCCCAGTTAGGAGAGTTTTGATGTAAAAACGCTTAAATGCTCTAGCTGCTTCTGGAATTAGGGACTTCCAAGAAGATGATCACGGCGACACCCAAAGCAAGGGTTGAGAGGTGTCTGTTGAGCTTCAAAACTGTTTAGCAGCACAGACAGAACAGACTGCCCAGCGTTGGAGTTCGCCGGGCGGGGTGGGACATTCACACTGGGGACAAAGGGGTAAGCCATGCGATCGCGATCGCATGATCTTAGTCCAATGTCCAAAAGCAGTATTTACATCCTTAGTGGGTGTAACATCAGGGCGGCTAATCTCATCACCAAGATAACTGGGATGCTCATGGGGCGAAACTGTTTGTTGCTGTTTTCTCTCTACAGATGGATTCTGCCAGCTAGCAGTAGAGAAGCGAATATCAACCAAAGGCGTTGGCAGTTTTTTATTCAACTTTAAAAGCAGAGACGAGCGACCAAAAGTTAGGTTTTGCGCCCAAGCAGCGCTAGAAGTTGCTACCCATAAAACATCGCGCTGAATCGACAATGGTCGAGTATGTGCGGCAACTACTGGGCCGACAACTTCTGGCCAAAACTTCAGCAGAAGTTGAAATGGTTGCTCCTGCCATTTAGCCTGCTTTTCTAGAACGCCTAAAATATCATTAATTGATTTCAATGACATCGTTAAAAGTGGGGAGTGGGGAGTGGGGAGTGGGGGAGATGAGGGAGTGGGGGAGATGGGAGAGACAAGGAGAATAACCAATGCCCAATACTTCTCTACCAGAGGCTGCACTTCGGCAAGGCTCAGTGACCACGCCAACGACTTCTCTACGAGACGCTACGCGAACGCTACTTCTCTACGAGAGGCTACGCCAACGACGCCGCTCAGTACAAGTCAGTACAAGTGCCCAATGCCCAATGCCCAGTCTTTATAATTTCCGTTACTATTGTCACAAATATATCTAAAGTTAATTCCAGCAGTCTATATTTGAGGCACAGAGGCAATGACTCAAAACCCCCTGAACCATTCCGGTACTCAATCCTCTAAAACACCTGGGTTGAAACCAGCACTAGCAGCAGCACTAGCGAGTTTAGAGGTGCCGCTAGATCAAGAGTTAACTCGATACCGACGCACGCGAACTGGTTTGATGTCATCTAACCAGCCCCGTGTTACAAGTTACATGAGCAGTCAAACCCAGCCGTTGACTGGCATTCCAACAACATCCGGCACAACTCAGTCATCAGTAACGGAAATTAAAACTAATGTGCCGCCTGTATCTGTACCTGTGAATCATCAGCCAACCCCAGCGCCAGCTACGGCAAAAATTGATGTGCCACCTGCATCTGTAGCTGTGAATCCTGAGATCAACCCAGCCCCAGCTATGGCAAATACTGAGGAACTGAATAATCTCAATGTCACCTCTAATTCAGATTCTGCTAAAACAGAAACTCCACTACCACCACCCCCGCCCAACCTTACTAGCAGCATTGTGCCAGTAGTCGTTAAAGATACTAAGAGTGAAAATCTCTTGCAGCTAGATGACACTCCTAAGCAGCCAGATGACTATTTAGAATCTAGTGAAGCACTGCTGCGAAGTCTGAAAGAAGAACCACCAGAAACCAAGAAGCCAAGCAATTATAACGACAGTCTGCTATCACCTTTGGGTATCGGCTCTATGTTGCTGCTATTGGTGGCCAGTCTTACCTTGGGTTATATAGTGTTCAGTCCCAAAAGCTTGCCACAATGGAATTTAGGCAAGTTGTTTAACGGTAACTCGTCTGCCGGACCAGAAAATACTCAGGAAGTTGGGAATAATCTCGAACCTCAAATCCAGCCACCAAACAGTTCTATACCCAAGTATCCTAATCTAGCTGCCCAAGAGTTTCCTGAGGTGAGAGATCCTAATGATGTAGTTGGCTTACAACCCAAAGTCCAACCAACCCTCGCAGTTGTGCCTAATCCAGTCGTTCCCCAAAATCCCGCAAATCCTCAAGCGGGATTGCCTAGCCCCAACACAGCCCTAAAACCAACAAATCCGATCGCTTTAGCACCAGTACCGATGGTACAGCCTTTGCCTCCCCTGAATTTGCCTCCCACTTCAACGCCAACAACCTCGCCCACGCCGATCGCAACCTCACCAAAGCTGAATGCAGAAATCAAACCAGCAACAGATGGGTTTTATCATGTAGTGATAGATAATAATGGCGCGGCTTTAGCTTCAGCACGGCGAGTAGTTCCCGATGCTTATTTATCAGCCAACAAAAAATTGATTTATCTGGGTGCTTTCAAAACTAAAGCGCAAGTAAAACAACAGATGCAACTGTTACAGGGAAAGGGAATTAACGCACGGGTTCAGCAGCCATGAGTTGGAAAAATTTACGATATCATCAGATAAGAGTTAGGAGTTAGGGGTTAGGAGAGACGCGATTAATCGCGTCTGTACAGGAGTTTGGAGTGCTGAGTAGTCAGGGCTATTTTATTCTTGCCATAACCTGCCCGGAAATAAATTTGCTTTTCTTATAGTGCAAGTCCATTTGAACGGACTCAAAAGCTTATTGGTAATCGGTTTTAACCGAGTTTAGCTGTGAGATCATGTCCGTCAAATTTCCCATAATAGAAGAACCCCACCCCCAACCCCTAAGAGCCGGCTCTTAGGGGAACTAAAGCGTAGCTTTAACTCTTTGGGGTTCCGGGTATTATGCTTAGTTGCTCGGACATCATATCAGATGGGGAATTTATTCCCTGGCGGACTAGGGGACAATGAAATAACCCTAGCTGTTTCGTGAATGGAGAGCGGACATGGAATTTATCAAGCGTATCCTGCGGGTGATTCGCGCTAATCTCAATAGTTTGATCGGTGGTGCAGAAGATCCAGAAAAGATTCTGGAGCAAACTGTGCTGGAGATGCAGGAAAATCTGGTGCGGTTGCGGCAGGGTGTCGCCCAAGCGATCGCTACCCAAAAACGCACCGAACGACAGGCGGGGGCGGCTCAGTCTCAAACAGAAGAATGGTATCGCCGCGCCCAATTAGCCCTGCAACAAGGCAACGAACTTCTAGCACGCGAAGCTTTGACTAAGCGCCAAGCTTATAAAGAAAGCACTACAGCCCTCTTTTCCCAGATAGAGCAGCAAAACGAGATAGTCGCTAGGCTAAAAAAGGATATGCGATCGCTAGAGTTAAAAATTGGCGAGGCAAAAACTAAAAAAGATATGTATATTGCTCGCGCCCGTTCTGCCGAAGCGTCTTATCGCCTCCAAGAAATGCTCAGCGGAGTTTCTGCTACCAGCAGTCTGAGTGCTTTTGAGCGGATGGAAGAAAAAGTTTTGCAGATAGAAGCTAAATCAGAAGCAATTGCTCAACTCAGTGGCAATGACTTGGAAACACAATTTACTTCTTTGGAATCTACTAATGATGTAGATGCGGAATTGGCAGCGATGAAGGTGCAGGTTTTCAACCAAGCAGAAAACACACAGCACAACAGTCTCCTGACTGAGGAGAACCAGAAGTCAGCGCCGCCTCCCCAACAGCAGTTACCCAAAACTCAGGATTCTTGAAGTTCGGCTAATCACCCCACTTTGGAGATATCTTAACAATTAAGAGTTGTTAGGAGCTACTGATTCAAAGCAGAAAGATTACATTTAAATAGGTAGCTATTAAAAAGTAAAAAAGCTAACTGTCCAACAAAAAGCGTAAACCAGACAAGGAAAAACAAAGTTATGGGATTATTCGATCGCATTAAGCGAGTAGTTAGTTCTAACCTCAACGACCTAGTTAACAAAGCCGAAGATCCGGAAAAAATGCTAGAACAAGCCATCCTGGAAATGCAGGAAGACTTGGTACAGCTGCGTCAGGGAGTAGCCCAGACGATCGCCGCCCAAAAACGCAGTGAAAAACAGTATAATGATGCCCAAAATGAAATCAATAAGTGGCAACGCAATGCCCAACTAGCACTGCAAAAAGGTGATGAAAATTTAGCACGACAAGCTCTAGAGCGCAAGAAAACTTATACGGACACCAGCGCCGCCCTCAAAGGGAGTTTAGATACACAAAGCACTCAAGTTGAAACCCTGAAGCGCAACTTAATGCAGCTGGAAAGCAAAATTTCTGAGGCTAAGACCAAGAAAGAAATGCTCAGAGCCAGAATCACCACTGCCAAAGCCCAAGAGCAACTCCAAGGCATGGTAAGTGGGATGAATACCAGCAGTGCGATGTCTGCCTTCGAGCGGATGGAAGAAAAAGTCTTGATCCAAGAATCCCGCGCCCAGGCGCTAGGAGAGTTAGCAGGTGCAGATTTAGAAACCCAATTTGCCCAGTTGGAAGGTGGTAGCGATGTTGATGATGAGTTGGCTGCTTTGAAAGCACAAATGTTACCACCCGCTACTCCCCAAAATCAACCCAAACTACCACCGCAACAACAAACCCCTGCTCCTAAGTCTAATGAGGTAGTTGATGCCGAGTTGGATTCCTTACGCAAGCAATTGGATCAATTGTAAAATTGATAGAAAACTTATTTGAGCTAGTCCCACGCCTGTTGGTTGTGGGATTTTACGTCATTAGTCAATAGTTAACAGTCCTAATAACTAGGAATTATTGATTATGGACTATTGACGACTTTGGGATAAAGTATTGTGTGTGCCAAGTTTGATCGCCACCTGATGGAGACTGGAATGAGTAAGGCTGTAATCACCATAACTGATGCTGAGTTTGAAACCGAAGTGTTAAAAGCCGAGCAGCCTGTATTAGTTTACTTTTGGGCTGACTGGTGTGGGCCTTGTCAATTGATGTCGCCCGCGATCGCTTCAGCTGCCATCGAATATAGCGATCGCCTCAAAGTCGTTAAAATGGAAATTGACCCCAACCCCCTGACTGTTAAGCAGTACCAAGTCGAAGGTGTACCCGCCCTCAGACTATTTCAAGGCCAGGAAGTTTTAATATCCACTGAGGGAGTTATCGGCAAAGATAAATTACTCGCTCTCCTAGATACGCACTTAAAATAATTCGTAATTCGTAATTCGTAATTAAGTTTTGTGACGGGGATTTCACGCCGACACAAAACGTGCTGCCTGTAGAGGTAGGGGAATTAAACCGAACATACTTTGTTAAATACTAATTAGTCATTAGTAAATGACTAATGACAAAAGGCAAAGAGAGACACGCAAGGGACGGGGACAAAGGACAAATGACTAATATGCAATTTGCAAAGCGTTTACAACCCCTGCAATCTAATGTATTTGCTGATATGGACAGAGCTAAAGCAGTCGCTTTGGCAGCTGGACGAGAGGTAATTGATTTGTCGTTGGGGTCTTCTGATTTACCAGCTGAGCCACATGTCATTGAGGCGATCGCCCAGTCTCTTGACGATCGCAGTACCCACGGTTATCTGTTGTTTAATGGCACACAAGGATTTCGCCAAGCCGCAGCCAAGTGGTATGAACAAAAATTTGGCATCAAAGTTGATCCTGAAACTGAAGTACTACCTCTGATTGGTTCTCAAGAAGGTACCGCCCATTTACCTTTAGCAATACTCAATCCCGGAGATTTTGCCCTGTTGCTCGATCCAGGTTATCCCTCTCACGCCGGGGGAGTCTACCTCGCTAGTGGTCAAATCTACCCAATGCCACTACGGGCAGAAAACGCTTTTTTACCAGTGTTTGCTGATATTCCTGCCCCAGTGTTGGCTCAGTCGCGGATGATGGTATTAAGTTATCCTCATAATCCCACAGCCGCGATCGCACCTTTATCTTTCTTCCAAGAAACTGTCGCTTTCTGTCAACAACACAATCTCGTCCTAGTTCACGATTTCCCCTACGTAGATTTGGTATTTGGGGAAACTGGAGAGTGGGGAGATTCTTCTGGCAATCCAAAATCCCTAGTCCCTTCAATTCTGCAAGCTGATCCAGAGAAAAGCGTCTCGATTGAATTTTTCACCCTTTCCAAGTCCTACAATATGGGCGGCTTCCGCATTGGCTACGCCATCGGTAATGCCCAGTTAATTAACGCCTTACGCCAGATCAAAGCCGCAGTTGATTTTAATCAATATCGGGGGATTTTGAATGGTGCGATCGCTGCCCTGACTGGTCCTCAAGCTGGGGTAAAATCTGCTGTCGCTACCTTCCAGGGGCGGCGTGATGCTTTCATCAGTGCCTTACACCGTATTGGCTGGAACGTTACCATTCCCCAAGCCACAATGTACATTTGGGCAAAATTGCCCTCAGCTTGGAGTCAAAACTCTATAGAATTTTGTACCCAGCTAGTCAAACAAACTGGTGTAGCTGCTTCCCCAGGTGCGGGTTTTGGCAAATCTGGAGAAGGGTATGTCCGTTTTGCCTTGGTGCATGAGCCACCTTTGTTAGAAACTGCCGTGGAAAGAATGGCTGAATTCCTTCATTGAATTTCTTCTCAAGCTAAACGCCAAGGATTTTTGGCGGCAAAGTCTACGAATGCAACACGCGGTAGAGGCGCACAAGTATCATTGGTGTCAACTTAAGAAAAAATCTGCTTTGAGAAGACGTTTTGCCCTCATCCCCTAACCCCGAATCCCAAGTTGGGATTCGGGGAACTTGATAATTTGCTCCTCTCTACCAAAATTGGTAGAGAGGAGCTGGGGGTGAGGGTCAAACCTCGAAAGGATGCCTTGCCTAACTTCTACGTTAAGTTGACACCAATGCACAAGTATGAGCCCCTACGAATCACTGTATTATAGTGAACTTAAAATAGTGGAATGTATTTTTATAACTAGAAAAAGTTGAAAAAATATGTAATTAAACGGATAAGAATATCTAATCTTCGTCATCTTTTTATTGATATTCAGCAGTAACTTTACCCAATCAGGTCTCTGCGTTTCTTAAACTGGATTTGTACGCTTAACTACCAAAGACGGCTAATAATGCAAATCGTGCTTAAAAGCCGCCGTATTGCCAAAAAGCCTGTAGTCAAGACAGCCCAAGCCTAAAAACGGCAGTAGTTTAAAACTTAATTTCCAAACTGACAGAGACTTGAAAAAATGAAAATGACTTTTCAGAAACTTATAATTGGTGCTTCAATCGCTATTGGTGTAAGCGTTGCCACTGTACCAGCACAGGCTGGAACCCTTACTGGCGCAACTATTGGTGGAACAGCGGCCAGTGATTATTTAGTCTATGATTCCAATGCTACAAATACCTTCATAGTAGCAAATACTAGTGCAAATGTACAAAAAGTTATCAGTGGTAACGCTGCCAGCCCCACTGGAAATGTGGAGCTAGCTGCTAGTAGTGAACAAACTGGTTTTAATTTTACCAACAACACCACCTTGACAGGTACAATCAGTGGGAAAACCCTGACTCTAAGCAGCCTTACTTCAGATGACTGGTTTGGAGCCGGAAATACAACTACGGCGTATGGGTTAAATAACTTAGCTAACACCTGGTTTAACCAGGTTCTAACTTCTAATAATATCAGTAGTAATTTACTCGCTGTGTTCGGCTATACTAAACAGACTTTGTTTGACAGCTTTCTTACAAATGGCGGATTTCAACGCTTTAGTGACCCGAATATTTCCTATGTCAATCAAGATGACACCAGTGGTTTAATCAGTATTGGTTTAGCAGGTCACTATAATGCGGCACCCCTTCTAGGACTGCCGTCTAACCTATTTACATCTCCATTACAAGCAAGTGAATTAGTCAAATACACTTATGAAGGCAAGACTGACTATCTGTATAGCTTTAAAGCTACTCTGTCTGGTTTAGTTGAAAAAAGTGATGGCATATCCCATAGTGGTAATTATGAAGTCACTATCAAAGGTGTAGATCCTGCAGCAGTCGCCGAACCATCAGTAATGCTTGGTCTGTTGGGTGTGGCTGGCGTGTTTGCTACCCAACGCAAATTTAAAAGAGCGTCTATTTAAGATTGCGGGTTCAAAACTACAAATAAATCAGGGAGCTAATAGCTCCCTTTTTTGATGAATATTTTCAACTTTATATTTACTTGACAAATAGTCGGTTAAATCGGCAGGAAAAAATAATTTTTCTTAAAATAGATAAAGATTACTTAATTTGGATTGTGACAATATCTACTGAAATATTACCACTGGTTAAAGAACCAGAACGACTGGAAAACCGTCTAGCCGAAATTCCACCGGAACCGGGGGTTTATTTCATGCGGGACAAGAGCGATCGCATTATATATATAGGTAAATCACGTAAGTTGCGATCGCGTGTCCGTTCCTATTTCCGCGATGGCTACAATAAGAGTGAACGCATCGCCACGATGGTCAAGTTGGTGACAGAAATTGAATTCATCGTCACTGATACTGAAGCCGAAGCGCTAGCGCTAGAAGCCAATTTGATCAAGCAGCACCAGCCATACTTTAACGTGCTGCTCAAAGATGATAAAAAATATCCCTATCTCTGCATCACTTGGTCAGAAGATTATCCGCGAATTTTTATTACCCGTAAACGTCAATTTGGCAAAGAAAAGGATAAATTTTATGGGCCTTATACTGATGCTGGTTTATTACGAGAAATTGTCCGCATCTGCAAGCGCATCTTTCCACAGCGACAACGACCTCAACCACTTTTTAAAGACCGTCCTTGCTTAAATTATGATTTAGGGCGTTGTCCGGGTGTCTGTCAACAGATGACTTCACCAGAAGAATATCGCAAAATTGTGCAAAAGATCGCGATGGTCTTCCAAGGTCGAACTCAGGAACTGATGGATATTTTGACCCAACAGATGAATGCAGGCGCTCAGGACTTGAATTTTGAGTCAGCAGCACGAACTCGCGATCAAATTTCTGGGTTAAAGTCGCTGACAGCTGACCAAAAAGTTTCCTTACCAGATGATACAGTTTCACGGGATGCCATCGCACTGGCAGCCGACGAACAACACGCCTGTATTCAACTATTCCAGATTCGCGCTGGGCAATTGGTAGGACGTTTGGCCTTTGTGGCAGATGCTCACGGGGAACCGGGGGCTATTTTACAACGAGCTTTAGAGGAACATTACCAAACTGCTGACTCAGTGGAAATACCCATAGAGATTTTGGTACAGCATGATTTACCAGATGGAGAAATATTGGCGGATGTCTTAACTCAACGTAAAGGTAAAAAAGTCACAATTTTAACTCCTTTGCGGCAAACTAAGGCAGAATTAATTGAGATGGTAGAGCGAAATGCTCAGTATGAATTGCAAAGAATGCAGAAATTTGGCGATCGCAATCACCAAGCAATGCAAGATTTAGCCGCCATTCTCGATTTACCAGATGTACCGCACCGTATCGAAGGTTATGACATTTCCCATATTCAAGGGTCAAATGCTGTAGCTTCGCAAGTCGTATTTATCGACGGTTTACCCGCTAAACAGCACTATCGTCATTACAAAATAAAAAATCCCACAGTGACAGCAGGACATTCAGATGATTTTGCCAGTCTTGCTGAAGTTATCCAGCGTCGGTTTCGCAAGTATGGGGAAGATCAGCAATTAGCACGTTTGGGTAATCCCGACTGGCCTGATTTAATCATGATTGATGGTGGTAAAGGTCAGTTATCATCAGTTGTCGCCATCTTGCAAGAGATGAATTTATTAGAAGACTTGCGAGTTGTGAGTTTAGCGAAGCAGCGAGAAGAGATTTTTTTACCGGGAGAATCTCAACCCTTGATAACTAATGCAGAACAACCGGGGGTGCAGTTGTTGCGGCGGCTGCGGGATGAAGCGCATCGGTTTGCAGTCAGTTTCCATCGTCAGCAGCGCAGTGATAAATTGAAGCGATCGCGTTTAGATGAAATTCCTGGTTTAGGACATCATCGACAAAAGCAGTTACTAGGGCATTTTCGCTCAGTTGATTATATTCGGCAAGCGACACCCACACAACTAGCTGAAGTAGCAGGAATTGGGCCGCGTTTGGCTCAAGAAATTTACGATTATTTTCATCCTGCTTAAAGTGACAACTCCCACTCTCACCTTGAATAGTTGTCGTTACCCACATTTACCTCGTTCCCAGTCTCCGACTGGGAATGCCACTCATTGAGGCTCCGCCTCCCTGACTCGCGGCAGAGCTGCAATGAGGAGCATTTCCAGCCATAGGCTAGAAACGAAGGTTTAAAATTTATTTCCAGGCTCTATGGCAACGAAGCCCAAGATTTATTTGATGTTAATAATTATCTCACCAGAATTTAATCTTATCAATATTGCCAGCAAATATTTATTAGACCTCTTGCAAAAGTTCCTAACACCCCACCCCCAGCCCCTAAGAGCAGGCTCTTAGGGGAGAATTTGACGTAAGTCAAAAGCGGGATGGAATTCTTTTTTTGATTTATGTAAGAAGTCTATTAAACAAATTCGCAATTACGTTTTGTAACAGAAATTTTAATTAGTTATCAAAACGTGCTGCCTCCCTGTAGATGTATATGAATTAAACCCCCAAACTTTGTTAACTAAATCTTAAGATAAAAATTTTGTTACTAAAGATACAGTAATTTCCGCGTTTTAATTTTTCAATACAAGAACGGCTTTTTTTCTAGTCGTCTGAAATAACTATAAACAAGGCTCTCTCAAGGGATTAATTATAGGGATCAGTAAATCTCTAAGCAGCATTTAATTAAAAAATAATTTATGTATCTAAAGTAGGAGGGTACAATCACCTAATTCTAGAATAATAAATTAGAGATATCGAAAAATTTTCAAACCTGAAATTTTGTTTAAAATAATCAACCAAATATTACAGCAGTTTGTTACGTTGGGTCGAACCAGAATTTTTCGTGGTTTAACTTGTAGCCTTACTAAGTAAAAAATAATTACCATCAGGAGTTTTAAAATGCAGACAGTACAAAAAATTTACTGCCCAAATTGTGGTAGTCATGCGGAGCGTTATTATATTTCTGATAGTCAATTAACTCGCACACAATGCCCAAGTTGTGACTACTTGATGATTAGTTGCACTCGCACAGGGAAAGTGATTGAGGCTTATGCCCCTGGCATTTACGCACACCGCTAGGCAATAAAAATTAAAAATTAGAGAAAACATTCTCCAATTTTTAATCATAAAGTTTTTTCTCAGAAATTTGCAACACTTCAAAGGTTGTTCTTCTGTTGTCTGAGTTCTTGCTGTCGTCTTTGTTGTTCTAATCTCAATTCTTCCTGTTGTCTAAATTCTTGATCTTGTCTGAGTTGTTGGTGTTGTAGTCTAAATTGTTGCTGTCGTGTAAATTCTTGCTGTTGTAGGCTTGTTTCTTGTTGTTGTAATCTTAGTTGTTGCTGGCGTCTAAGTTCTTGCCGTTGTCGTGAAAATTCTTGCTGTTGTATTTTCAGTTGTTGTTCTTGTTGTTGTGGTTCTTGAAAGTGTAGCCGTAGCCATGTTTCGTTAAATTGCTCTTGTGTTTGCTGAGTTTGTTCTTCTTGTTGTTGTCTTATTCTTTCTTGAAAAGACTCAGGTTGCTGAGGATTCGTCTGAATTATTTCTCCATAAGCAGGAGAATTCATTGTCAAAGCTTTTCCAAGAACAATCACTAATAACCATAATTTAAGCAGCAATGAGCGATTCAACATACAATTATTTGATCATTGGCGTGTGGCAATACACATAAGTGATAAGGCCGCTTCTGGTGAATTAGGATTGATACCAGAGCAGAATTGAGCAAAGCGATACTTCTTGTCAGATTCACCGTAATTACCTTGCAATACTTCTGCACCACAGGTATGGTTATGGGGATAAACTTTGACATTAAAGCCAAGTGGCTCCAGAATTTTGTAGTAGAGTTCTGGCGTTACTCCATCCCCAGGTCGGTGATGAACCTCAGTTGCTAATCCCCAAGTTTGCTCTGCTGCTGAGGTATGACCACCTCGTTTGATTAGCCGATATAGCCATAAGCGAAAGTTCCATAACCACAAACCTAGTCCTTGGAAGTTCCAAGCAGTCAAGTGAGGGTCGTGATCTGTGATTAGGATGCCGCCTGGACGCACTAAACGCGCTGCTTCCTCCAACACGACATCCATGTAGTCACAGTGATGCAGTGTAGCATTAAGTACTACTATATCAGCAAAATTAGAAATGAAAGGAAGTTGGTGGGCATCTGCAAGCACTGGTATATAGCCAAGACGTTGAGCCATAGACAATGCTCCATAGCTAATATCTACACCAATTAACAATTGTGGTTTTCCCCCAAGGGTTGCATACAAATTGCCCGGGCCACAACCAATGTCTACAACAATTTTATGATCCCAACTGCCCGTAGCCGCTTCCCAGCAGGACTTGAACAGTTGATCACGATGACAGTTTTCAAAATAGTTTTTTGCCCATTCTGGATGCCCAAAGTAATAACTATTTGCTTTGATGGCTGGACTGGAAGTAGAAATAGGAAAATTTACGATATCTTCTTGATCTAAATCCACCTTAAAATCAGCAGCAATATCAATATAAGGTTTGAGAACTGAATATGAAGAAGTTGGCATAGCTATCCCTGTATTAATATCCTGTTTCAGTTCACTACACGAGCCAACCCTTAAATTTCTGAACCGAGCAGTATTGCCAGGTATCTGTGAGATCAAAGTAATTAAGTTTACTGAGTACAACAGATCTAATTCTTACTTGCTCTTAGTTGTCCGCAAGCAGCATCGGCTTCTAAACCACGGGAATAACGGACAGTAACAGCAGTATTTTGCTGCTTGAGGACGTTGACAAATGCTTGAATGCGATCGCGGTTGGGGCGTTGATAGTCTACCTCTTGAATGGGATTATAGGGAATCAAATTTACATGACTTTGGAATCCTCGTAGGCATTTTGAAAGTTCTAATGCATGTTCTGGTAAATCGTTAACCCCAGCGAGGAGAACATATTCAAAGGTCAGGCGGCGGCCAGTGATTTCCACATATTCTCGACATTCAGTCAGTAAATCTTCTAGAGGATAGGCGCGGGCGCTGGGGATGAGTTTTTCTCGTAGTGCTTGGTTAGGGGCGTGGAGACTCACAGCCAGAGTGATTTGCAAATGGTTTTGCGCGAACTCACGGATGCGATCGCGAATCCCAACTGTAGAAACTGTAAGCGATCGCTGCCCAATGCCGACATCTTGATTCAGGCATTTCAGGGCTGCTAGGACATTCTCAGTATTTAACAACGGTTCACCCAGTCCCATGAACACGACATTACTAACCCGTTGCTGAAAATCTTCTTGTACAGTCAACACCTGATCGACAATTTCGTGCCGTGCTAGGTTGCGTTTGTAGCCTCCTTTACCAGTAGCGCAGAAATCACACGCCATTGGGCAACCCACCTGAGTAGAGACGCAAACCGTCAAACGCGATTTGGGGCCTTCTCCCCTTTCCGCGAAGGTTGGGATACCAACAGTTTCAATAATTTGTCCGTCTGTTAATCGTAAAAGATATTTTACCGTGCTATCGGGTGCCACAGAGCGGTAATGTAAAATTGAGCGCCCAATCGGAATTTCTGCTACTTCTTTCCGCCAATGCTTAGGGAAGACAGAAATATCAGATAGCGATCGCACCCCCTTGTCATAGATCCATTCATGTAGTTGCTTTCCTCTGTAAGCAGGTTGTCCCTGCTGTTGCACCCAAGTAGTTAACTCGGCAACAGTCGCACCTAGTAGAGGTGGAATTAGTTTTAATTTTTCTGGGTTGTGTAACTCAACTTGAGATACAAGAGGCGTAGCAGACATAAAAAATCACGAGTTGATGTATGATCTCTATCCTACACCTGCCAGATTAACTTAGTCTTGACCAAAGAAGATGGGTAATTAACCAAAGGTTTTGCCGTTCCAGCCCCACATTGCACCCTTGGCGTCTGCAAACTCTATGTAAATGCGATTTTTAGGCACACCTAGAGTTTCATTAATCTCCTGGCAAAAGTCCTGACTCATCGCTGCGGTTTGATCTGGCTTCATCGTGCCAACACTCTTAATTTCAATGTAGCAAACTGGGTCTGTATTCGCTGCAAAGGTCATGGTAATTCCTGCTTCAAAAGCAGTCATAATATATGATTCTGGTTTTCCCAAATGTTTCGCTAACTTCGCTGATAGGTTTAAAAGCATTGATTCAATTTCAGCTTTTTCAGGAGCAGATGCAGAAGTTTGCACTTTAATTAATGGCATAGCATCGAAATTAGAATTTATTTACATTGTTAAGTTTATTGAAACACAGAGGGATAGAGTACAAATATTAGGGAAATGGGGAGTTTTTCCAATGCCCAATGCCCCAGCATTTAGGAATGAGATGAGCGAAATAGATGACTATGTTCGGGATGATATAAACGCGATCGCCCTGTTGCTGTCGAGAGTGCTGGACTGATTATATAAAGTGTAGTACGAATTAGTTTTTCTTTATGAGTACAATCTGCCATTTGATTCAGGGGGACAACTCTAATTTTTTCATCAGGCCAGCCGATGCGAAAACAAATTGCAATCGGGGTTTCGAGTGGATAGTGTTCGAGTAGTTTAGCTTGGGCATTTTCAACGTGACGCGCACTGAGATATAGGCAGAGACTAGCCTGATGTGCCGCCAGAGAGCCTAATTCTTCAGTAGCGGGGACTTCTGTACGTCCACTGATGCGTGTCAAAATAATCGTTTGGACTAAACCGGGTACAGTCAGTTCTACTTTGAGTTTGGCAGCTGCTGCTTGAAAGGCGCTGATCCCAGGTATAACTTCAAAAGGGATATTTGCCTCTCTTAGGAGGTGCATTTGCTCATGGATGGCGCTGTAGAGACTAGGATCGCCAGAATGGAGACGGACTACAGATTTATGCTGCGATCGCACCCTATCGATCATCATCAGCAAAATCTCTTCTAAAGTCTGATTTGCAGTTCTAATTATCTCCGCATCTTCTCGGCAAAGTTCTAAAATTTGTTCAGGTACTAAAGAATCAGCGAATAAAATCACATCAGCAGCAGCTAGTAGTTTCTGCGCCTTCACCGTTAATAAATCAGGATCTCCAGGGCCTGCTCCCACAATATACACAGATGGTTCTACAGCATATAATGCTTTTTTATCCTTCAGGTTTTCTGTATATTCACCTTTAAAAGAACACACGGCAATCCCCCCAAAATTTTTTTGGCATTTTCTCAGTATCTTTCCGGATTCAGCCTCTTTCCTTAGTAGAGAGTAATGGTAGATGCACCCTGGTTAAGCCCTAGAGAATACTCTGGGGCATTTTTTATTTTTTGAGCATAGGGCATAGGGCATTGGTTATCTCCTTCTCTCCCTCATCTCCCTCATCTCCCTTGTCCCCCTAATCTCCCTCATCCCCTCATTTCCCCATTTCCCTTAGGAGTAGAAACTACATCGGGTAAAGGGCGTTTGAGTAAGTAAAGCCAAGCTAATCCAACTAATCCCAATAAAATTCCTAGACTACTGACTACTTGTGCCATCCGTAATGGTCCTAGCATCAAGCTATCAGTGCGAAAGCCTTCAATCCACAAGCGTCCTAAGCTGTAGGCTGGCCAGTAAACTAGAAACAGCGTGCCTACCTTCAGGCGTGGCTTACCGGATAAAGACCGGAAAAACAACGTTATTAATAGCGTAAACACCATTAAATCCCACAGAGATTCGTAGAGGAAGGTGGGATGAAAGTAATCGAAACTAGCATATTCTAGAGGACGATGGTCTGGTGGAATATACAGCTTCCAAGGTAAATCAGTAGGGTCGCCAAAAGCTTCGGAGTTGAAGAAATTGCCCCAACGTCCGATCGCCTGCCCTAAAATCAGCGAAGGCGCTACTAAATCTGCCAGTTGCCAGAAAGAAACCTGCTTAATTTTAGCAAAGATTAATGCAGCCAAAACGCCACCAAGAATTGCTCCGTGAATGGCAATACCTCCTTCCCAGATAGCGAAGATTTTTCCTGGAGTTGGGGCATATCTTGACCACTCAAAAAAAACGTAATATAGCCGTGCGCCAGGAATTGCCCCAATCAACAACCAAAAAAATAAATCCCCTAGCAACTCGGGATTAACATTACGGCGCTTTGCCAATTCCTGGGAAAGTATGACGCCAATTAACACTGCTGTAGCAATCAACAAGCCATACCAACGGATAGTTATAAACCCTATTTTCACCAGAATCGGTCCTGGAGAAGTAAATTGAAATGCCAAGGGCAAGGTGGAAAAATCCAGTGCCATGAAAAATTACCTAGAAAAGTTCGTTAACTACTCGCGCACTTTGCTAAGTACGGAGTTTCTTGCGTCTCGAATACTGGGGAGTTACGCTTGAATCTAGCACAATGGAATTGTGAAGATGTCGGTAAAAATCCAGTATCCATATTTAGGAGTCTAATTCCTAACGCCTAGTTGAGCATAACTTGTACCACTAAAACAATTGAAGAAAGCATCCTTACCGAGAGCGCAAGATGGTAGATTTGAGTAAGTTACACAAAACAGTTTCGATATAATCACCTAAACAACTTTGATATATTTAAAATTGTGATTGCTATTTATCCTGGTAGCTTCGACCCCATCACCTTGGGACACCTTGACCTCATCGGGCGCGGTAGTCGCCTGTTTGAGCGGGTGATTGTCGCTGTACTGCGGAATCCTAACAAAATGCCACTTTTTAGTGTGCAGCAACGCCTAGATCAGATCCGTCATTCTACACAACATCTACCGAATGTAGAAGTAGACAGCTTTGATGGTCTTACCGTCAACTATGCCCAAATGCGACAGGCACAAGTTTTGCTGCGGGGTTTACGGGCTGTGTCAGATTTTGAAGTGGAACTGCAAATGGCTCACACTAATAAAACTCTTTCTACCGAAATAGAAACAGTTTTTCTCGCAACCTCAAATGAGTATAGTTTTTTAAGTAGTAGTGTGGTAAAAGAGATTGCAAGGTTTGGTGGCTCTATCGATCATCTCGTTCCCCCACACATTGCCCTGGATATATACCAATGCTACAATCACAAGTCTCCAATGTTGAACCCAATCTCAACGGAAGCAATCCCCCCCCTAAAGAGTATCTCGGTGGAGAGGGAAGCATAGATATTCAGCAGGAACTCAACGGTCTAGAAGAAATGATTCTCTCTAGTCTCAGGATTCCACTGACGGGACGCACACTCATAGATGAAGAAAAGTTGCTGGATAAGCTTGATTACATCCGGCTGGCTTTACCATCACTTTTTCAAGAAGCAGCAGTGATCCTGGAACAAAAGGATGAAATTCTGCTGGAAGCAGAAGAATATGGGCAGCAGGTTGTTGAGGCCGCGCAAGCAAAAAGAGCGCAAATTTTAGCTGAAAGCGATATTATTCACCAGGCACAACAAGAAGCTGAACAATTGCGGCGACAAGTGCAACAAGAGTGTGAGACCATAATGCAAGAAACCCTCACCGAGATTGACCGCAAGCGGTATGCTTGTCAGCAAGAGTTAGAGGAAATGCGACAAACTGCGATCGCACACGCTCAAGAAATTGAAGATGGTGCTGATGTATATGCTGATGGCGTTTTGGGAAATATCGAGCAGGATCTCAAGCAGATGTTGCGAATTATCACCAACGGACGGCAACAATTGCAAATTGATAACCTCACTCAGCGCAATTCACCTCCTGCCAAGAAAAAATAAACTGTAGTCCTAGCATTTACCAGTTTAGGCTGACGGGGTTGTATAAAGATGGTTTGATGCATTTTTCTCATAGAGAGGCAATGTACACATCCCGTTTGTACAAAAGATGCTTTGCTAGAGGCGTGACAGCTGATTGAGCGGCATTGCGAGTATCAGGATATAACCAAGTTTTATCTAACGAGATTCAAAATTTCTCAGGTTGTACAGTCAAACTAGAACAAGGAGGTCTATTCTGTTTGTGAGCCACATCTGCTTGGCACATTTGCAATGTTTTCTGCCAACAGAGGAATATTATGCTAACTAGGTTGAAAGTTTCTGGTTTTAAGAACCTCGTCAATGTTGATGTCCGCTTCGGTCCATTTACTTGTGTAGCCGGGGCTAATGGGGTGGGGAAATCTAACTTATTTGATGCTATTAGATTTTTAAGTGCGATCGCGGATATTCAACTAATTGAAGCTGCCTTATCTGTGCGAGATGAAGGAGGTCGAACAGCTGATGTACGTAGTCTGTTTCACCGGGTTGGTGGCAAATATACAGATGAAATGTCCTTTGAGGCAGAAATGATAGTACCGGAGGAAGGCGTAGATGATTTAGGACAACAGGCAAAAGCTAGTATTACCTTTCTTCGTTATTCTCTCACTTTAGCTTACCGTTCAGATCATAGTTTACGGTCTTTAGGGTCGCTGCAAATCATCAAAGAAGAATTAGTTCACATTAACCTTGGTGATGCCAGAAAAAACTTATTGTTTCCTCATAGTGTTGAGTGGCGTAAATCCGCAGTTAAGGGAAAAAGAACTTCACCATTTATTTCAACTGAAGGTGATAAAGATAGGACAGTTATTAAGCTACATCAAGATGGTATTAAAGGGAAACCTCTGTCTCGATTAGCTGCCAATCTTCCCCGAACCGTGCTTTCTGTGGCTAATGCGGCGGAAAGTCCAACGGTGCTGCTGGCGCGAAGAGAAATGCAATCCTGGCGGCTACTTCAGTTAGAACCTTCAGCACTACGGCAGCCAGACGAATTTACATCGCCCACAAAATTAGACATGGATGGTTCTCACTTAGCTGCAACGCTCTATCACTTGGCACGGTTTAACAAAAATCAGCCAACAAATGGACTGTCAGATGATGAGGCGGAAGCACAAGTTTACAGCCAAGTTGCGAATCGGCTGGCAGAACTTATTGACGATGTGGATGAAGTAGGAATTGACCGGGATGAACGACGCGAAATTCTGACGCTAATAGTTACTGGCAAAGACAGTACATCACATCCAGCAAGGGCGCTATCAGATGGAACCCTGCGCTTTTTGGCGTTAGCAGTTCTAGAATTAGACCCTCAAGCACAAGGTCTTTTGTGTTTAGAAGAACCGGAAAACGGTATTCATCCAGAGCGTATTCCCAAAATACTCCAACTACTTCAAGACATTGCTACTGATGTTGATGAACCTATTGGGATAGATAACCCCCTTCGTCAAGTAATCATCAACACTCACTCACCTTCAGTAGTTATGCAAGTACCTGACGACAGCCTATTGGTTGCTGAATTAAAGGAAACAGTAGATTCAGGGAAGCGATTTAAGCGAGTGTCGTTTGCTTGTCTACCTGACACTTGGCGACAGAAAGACCCAGAAGGCATGAATGATGTACCTAAAAACAAATTACTTGCTTACTTGAATCCGGTAGTACTTGGTGAATCAGAGCCTGATAGCAATGGAAAAGTAGGAAATCTTCAGCAATCAAAACCAACACAACCCAAGAAACATCGAGTTGTGGATAGAGCTGATCTTCAACTACTAATTCCCGGTTTTCCTAGTGAATAAGCATGAAAGAACTTTGCTACACTTTGCTGTCAGACGGCAGTTCAGATAAAGCACTGATGCCTATCCTCACTTGGTTATTACGGGCGCATCAGGTAGAGTGTGCTATCCAGTCTAATTGGGCGGATTTGCGACGCTTACCCAAACCACCGAAAAAGTTATTACCACGTATTATCAACAGCTTAGAACTCTATCCTTGTGATCTCTTGTTTATCCACCGAGATGCAGAAAGAGAACCACGCGAAAAACGTATAACGGAAATCTTAGAAGCGCTAGAAGAAGCAGTTAAAAAACCAGTAGTAGTGCCACCTCATATTTGTGTGATTCCGGTACGTATGCAGGAGGCGTGGCTGTTATTTGACGAAGCAGCGCTACGGAAAGCGGCAGGGAATCCTAGTGGGCGTCAGGCATTACAACTGCCAGATATCTGTAGACTTGAACAACTACCTGATCCAAAAGATATTCTCTATGGACTTCTGTGCGAAGCTAGTGGGTTGACAGGTCGGCGGCTAAAGCAATTCTCGGTTAACGAACGTGTACACCGATTAGCTGAACTGATTGATGACTTTTCACCACTTAGAGCTTTGTCTGCTTTTCAATTACTGGAAACTGAAATTCAACAAGTTATAGAAACACAAGATTGGTGTTCCTAATAGAGATGCAAAATTTTGCATCTCCAAAAGATATTTGCATGAAATCATTACAAAGTATATGTAAAATCTTCCACCAGCATACCGGGAACCAAACTACCTCCAAGTTGACGACTTTCGTATGTACCTACTTCGGGAATGAATTCTTGAAAAGTGGTTAAATCTACTAAGTTTTCTCCCCAAAAGCCATAGAGACTTTCATCAAAACGTAAGTTTTCAATGGGAGCTATAATTTCTCCCTTTTCTACCCAAAAACAAGCATAACGGGTCATACCTGTGATTCTACCAGTTTGGCGATCGCTCCAATTCAAGTAATGCAAATTCGATACATATAATCCTGTATCTAAACTCGGAAGAATCTGTTCAAATACTAAATTTCCTGGACTCAATTCTGGCGCTCGTAAAGTCTCTGAACCATTAGCACCATTAGAAATTTTTTTATATTCCTTCGCAGTCCGAGAATTCACCAGAGTATTTACTAAATCTCCTTTTTCTATTATTGGTAACTCCAATGCTGCTATTTCTCCCAATTCATTAAATCGCGGTACTAATCCCCGTTGAAAGTTTTCTTTCAAACTAAATGCAGTCGAAAGTTGTTTTTCTTGACGCCATAGAGCAGCTAAAGAACTATTCCCTTGCTGAATATCAGCTTCGCTCACAGAACCCCAAGAAAGCATCATTAATAAATCTGCAACAGCAGCAGGTGCAAAATAAGTTTTGTACTGTCCCCGTGGCAATTCTTTAGCTGCGCGAGAAAGTAGTTCTAGTTGCTTTTTGGCTTCGCTGATTTTGGCTATATATGCAGATTTATCCCAATTACTCCCTGTAAATGTGCCCTTAACTGCTTGTCCATCGGTGGTAAATAGAGAATAATCTAAGGTAAAAGAATCAGTAGCAAACCAGTGTTTTTGCCCGTTGGAATCACCATAAGCTTTAATGATAAGACCTCCAGCGTATATACCAGTAAAATCCAATTCAGTAACTAGTTCTAGCACATTGGGTACTACTGCTTCCGCCGCCAATAAATTCCCAGAATGTAGTTCTCGACTGATATTATTTCCTGATGGCAAAACTAGATATGGGTCGATAGGTAATACAATAAGTTCCACACGTAGTTCTTGTAAAGCAGTATATGCTAACTGCCAATCTACCTCCCAATTTCCAGTAAAAGGAAACTGTCGAACACTGCTGCGTTGATCTGCCATCAAAGTTAGTTCGATCCAACCATCATCAACACAACCAGTTTGTCGTACTTTCGCATGATTGAAACGAGTAAATTGACTTCTTTCACTGCTTAGTCTCACAGTGAATTGTTCATTTTCTGCTTTTTTTATAAGTAGAGTTTCAATCAGTCGATTAAAGCTGATTTCTAGCGCAGATAATTCCTGAATTTGCACTTTTTCAAGTTCCTCCACCAAAAACTTCGACATTAGCAAATACACAAACTGGTGAACCGTGTCCTACCCAAATGGCCTGATTTGGTTCTCCTTTTCCACAATAAGGAGTACCATACATTTGCCAGTTATCAACATTCCCTACTTGGGTTAAGCTATGCCAAAACTCTGGTGTTGTGGCGCGATAGTTAGGATTACGGAGGGTTTTGGTGAATTTGCCGTTTTCAATTAATTTGGCGTACTCACAACCAAATTGAAATTTGTAACGGCGATCGTCAATTGACCAAGATCGGTTAGATTCCATATAAACGCCGTGTTGTATGCCGCCAATAATGTCTTCAAAGGTGGCGTTTAGAGGCTCTAAATTCAAGTTTGCCATGCGATCGATCGCTGGTCGATTCCATGAGGAAGCACGGGCACAGGCAACGCCTGCTACACCTGCTCTGGCTTGACTCTCCAGGCTCCCCAAACCCCGTTGGAGTACACCTTCTTTAACCAAATACTCCCGCGTTGCTACAGCACCCGTATCATCAAAACCATAGCTGGCATATTCACCAGGCACGGTAGGATCAAAAGTAATGTTCATCAGTGGCGAACCATATACTAGGTTGCCAAAATCACTTTTATTAACAAAGCTGCCCCCAGCATAGTTACGCTCATCTCCTAAAATTCGGTCAATTTCTAGGGGATGCCCGACACTTTCATGGATTTGCAGCATCATTTGGTCTGGGGCTAACACTAAGTTGGTGCGGGTGGTTGGGCATTCTTCTGCTGTCAAGAGTTCTATTGCTTGTTCGCCAATTTGCCGCACCCGATGCCATAAGTCTTCTTGTTTTAAAAGCTCTAGTCCGCCTTGGTAACAGTTGGCTTGCGAGCCGTTGTTGCTACGCTGCTGTACAATCACCCCATCTTGGGCAGTGGCTCCATAATTAGTGCCTATCAATAGTATTTTTTGATAGACTTCTGAGCCGTTGCTGCTGACAAACCAAGATTCTTTCTCGGTTGTGCTAGCACTAGCTAAGGTTTGCACTATCTTGTCGTCAACTTTCAGCGTTTGGCAAATCCGAACCAGTAAATCGTTGATTTCTCCCGGACTCAGAGCATCCAATGGCTGAAGATATGGAGATTTATATTCACCAACGACTTTAGGGCGCTCACTTTCACTGAAGGGATGTATCCACCATTCCCTGGCTGCTAGCGCCTGTTTATACGCTGTTTGAGCAGCAGCTTGTAAAGAAGACAGTTCTAGAGAGTTAGTTGCTGCATAACCCAGACAGCCATTTACTAAAACTTCCAGCATTGCTCCGACAGTGAAGGATTTGCCGTTTAGTTGGGGTAAGGCGTCACGGACCAAACGGGTAGTAGAAGTTTCCTTTACGGCTCTAATACCAATCCAATCAGCAGGAATGTCGAAACTAGCGATCGCTTTTTTAAGTTCAGACCACATAATTTAAGGAATTGGGAATTGGGAATTGGGAATTGGGAATTGGGCACTTGTACTGAGCGTTCGCGTAGCGTCTCGTAGAGAAGTTGTTGGCGTAGCCTCTCGTAGAGAAGTATTGGGCACTTGTAGTGAGCGTTCGCGTAGCGTCTCCTAGAGAAGTCGTTGGCGTAGCCTCTCGTAGAGAAGTATTGGGCATTGGGGAAAGAATTCTTATAACTCCTGTACAGACGCGATTAATCGCGTTTCTTAACTCCCCACTACCCTTTAATTCCGATGCCAGCGTGTGCCATCACGGCTATCAATTAGCGTAATACCTTCTGCTTGAAGTTGGTCACGAATGCGATCGCTTTCGGCAAAATTCTTGGCAATACGTGCTTCTTTCCTTTGCTGAATTCGCGCCTCAATTTCCGTATCGCTTAAACCATTACTCTGTTCAGGTTGTGTTTCTATCTCGGCTTCTAAACCTAAGACTCCAGCTAATGTAACAAGAGTTTGCCATTGACGCTGTAACTCCTCTGGTGATGTTTCGGTTTTCCCTTCATGCACAAGAAGATTTCCCTGACGGCGCAGTTCTTTGGCTAATTCAAATAGCACTGTTAACCCACCAGGAAAATTAAAGTCGTTATTCACAGTTTCTTGGAAACGTTCAACAGTTTCAGGGAGTAGTGAGACAGTTCCCACTCCCCAACCCAGTTTTTTCCCGTATTGGTAGCCGAAGACTAACCCTTCTTTAATGGTGTGCCAACCGTTGGTTGCTGCGGCGATCGCTTCATGGGTAAAATCAATTGGTGTGCGATATTGAGCGGTTAGCACGAACAAGCGCACCGCCATCGGGTCAACTCCTCGATCCAGTAAGTCTCTAATAGTAGTAAAATTGCCCAAAGATTTGGACATTTTTTCACCATCTACCTTCACCATGCCGTTATGTAACCAGTAACGCGCTAAGGGTTTTCCGGTAACAACCTCAGATTGGGCAATTTCATTTTCATGGTGGGGAAAAATTAAGTCAGTACCACCAGCATGAATATCTATGGTATCACCCAAGCGATCGCGCACCATTGCCGAGCATTCTATATGCCACCCCGGACGACCTGCGCCCCAAGGTGATTCCCAAGCAGGTTCTCCCGGTTTTGCTGCCTTCCATAAAGCAAAATCAAAGGGATCTTTCTTTTTCTGGTACTCTGGATCATCTACGTTGACGCGTAGGCGTAGCCCGCCGTAGGCATCGCTTTTCCCGGCTTGCATATCTTCTAACTTGCGTCCCGAAAGCTTGCCATACTCAGGAAACAGTCGTACTGCATAATACATATCGCCGTCAGCAGGGTAGGCAAAACCCTTATTTTCCAATTCGTGAATTAAGCGTTGAATGCCATTCATCGTGTGGGTAGCGCGGGGATACTCATCGGCTTCTTTGATCCCCAGCCGCGCCATATCCTCAAAATATGCTTTGATGAAGCGATCGGCTACAGCCTCCATTGATGAATGTTCAACACAGGCTCGATTGAGAATCTTGTCATCAATATCAGTAAAATTTTGGATATATCGGACTTGATAACCGATAAACTGGAGGTATCGGCGCACTACGTCCCAAACGATGCAAGCTCTAGCATGACCCAAATGGCAGTAATCATATACCGTCACGCCGCAGTAATACATCTTAACCTTGCCTGGTTCGACTGTTTCAAACGGTTCTTGACGACGGGTGAGGGTATTGTAAAGGGTTAAGGTCATAACAGAGTAATGCTGAAATAAGGAGATAGGTAATAATAGGGTAAAGCAGCTGGGATGACAGTCCAGCATCCCTATGCTAGTGTTTTCTGGACTATCTGCGCTACATTACTATTTTTTGACTCTTTGAATAACAGCGCTATGCAATCAGCAGTTACACCCCAATCTCAAGCAATGGATACGCCCAAACAAGGAATGCCAGTAACGATTATTACAGGTTTTCTCGGTAGTGGCAAGACGACTTTACTTAATCATATCCTCAACAACCAACAGGGTTTGAAAACCGCCGTTCTCGTGAATGAATTTGGCGAAATTGGCATCGACAATGAGCTAATTGTTTCCACTGGTGAGAACATGGTGGAGCTAAATAATGGTTGTATCTGCTGCACTATTAATAATGATTTGGTAGATGCAGTTTACAAAGTTTTAGAACGCCAAGAAAATCTAGATTATCTAGTAGTGGAAACAACTGGATTGGCAGATCCGCTACCAGTAGCTTTAACGTTTCTAGGTACAGAATTGCGGGATTTAACCCGCTTGGATTCGATTATTACCGTAGTAGATGCGGCGAATTACAGCCTAGATTTATTTAACTCTGAGGCAGCATACAGCCAGATTGCCTATGGTGATGTAATTTTACTGAATAAGACTGATTTGGTAGATGAAGCCACTTTGAAGGAGTTAGAAAGAAAAATTAACGAAGTGAAGGAAGGAGCAAGAATTATCCGCACTACGCGATCGCAAGTGCCACTTCCTTTAATTCTGAGTGTTGGTCTATTTGAGTCTGATAAATATTTTGACACAGTGGTAGATGACCACGACCATCACGATCATCATGACCATGATCACTCAACATGCGGTCATGACCATCACGATCATGATCACCATCATGACCATCATTCTGACCATTTAGAAAATGATGGTTTCACTTCCATATCTTTCCAAACTGACAAGCCTTTTTCTATTAAGAAGTTTCAGTATTTCTTAGATAACCAGCTACCTACAAATATCTTCCGGGCGAAGGGGATTATGTGGTTTGATGAAAGTCCGAAGCGTCATATTTTCCACCTTTGCGGTAAACGCTTTACCTTGGATGATGATGAATGGCAAGGTCAATTGAAAAACCAACTAGTGCTGATTGGTCAAAATTTGGATCGTCAGGCTTTAATTGCTCAACTCGAAAACTGTATTAGTCTACCTTCAACCAGTCGCGGTAAAGGCTTTGGGAAATAAAAGTTACAGACGCGATTAATAGCGTCTGTACGTTTAATGCTCGTTCCCAGGTGGAACCTGGGAATGCCTTCCTAATAGCTCCGCCATCGATTTTGAGCAATGAAAATCAGTGAATAGCGATCGCAATTATCGATAAAAAGAAATGGTATTAGGAGTTTTGAAGTAAACTACCCACCACCATACCGCATCTACTAATATCTAAGCTTTATTTAAACGTCTATTTTTTATCCAAGACATGATTAGATTTCTAAACCTGCCTGTTTTTGCTTCAGTAAAATGTGCTATCACAACCGCATACAAAAATACAAATACACCTATAATCAATCCTAAGAATAAGTGAAAAATATCTGGTTGCCAAGGGCGGTCATCAATTATATATGCTCTGATAAAGCACAGTATCGGCATGTGGACAAGATAAAGAGTGTATGAATATCCAGCTAAACCTTTAGAAAATTTTTCGTATGCTCCTTCTTGTCTAATTTTACTAGGATTATTAACTAGAAGATATACAGCGTATTGCAGGTTTATGAGGTACAGTAACAACAGTTTGTAAACCAGTTTTTTAAATGCACTGGATTAATCAAATCGAGTGCAGTCGCAATTAAAACATCAACCATTTTCGCAGTGGTTGGAGAAAAGGAGCGGAGAAAAGATTTTAATTGTGACCACCAATGTTCGATTGGATTAAAGTCAGGAGAGTAGGGTGACTGATAAAGAACACTTGCGCCCTTGGATTGAATTAAAGGCTCGATTCCTTCCACTTTATGTGCTGGAACATTATCCATAACAACTACAGCACCCGACCAGAGTTGAGGAACTAAGCACTTTTCGACAAAGACTTTAAATGCATTTCCATCCATTGAACCGTTTAAAGTCATAACAGCCAAAACTTGTTTCATACTTACTGCCCCAATTACTGTAACCTTCGCCCCCCGATAAAATGGTTTAAAATCATACACTCTACTTCCATGAGGGCTTCGAGCATGAGTTCGCGTTAAACCCAATAAAACACCCATTTCATCGATGAAAACTAAGTTTTCTGGGTCTATTTGTTGGACTTGCTGCCAATACTCAGTTCTCAAATAAGGTGATTCTAGCAACGCGATTGCTTTTGTACAATATTTAATTTCCCAGTATCCAAAAAGCCGAATTGCTCTAATTTGGGATGGAGCTAGTTATCATCGTTCTGCTGAATTTAAAGCTTACTTAGATCATCTGAATCAAGGGTTAAGTGAAGATGAATGGAAAGTTACTTGTATTCGATTTGCACCTAATGACCCAACGCAAAATCCTGTAGAGGACATCTGGTTGTACGCTAAAAAATTTATTAGAGAGTTTTACCACTTATGCAAATCGTTTCCTCAAGTCAAGAGATTATTTGAACTCGTTACTAATCATCAAGTTTTTGATTTTCCTAAAATATTTATGTATGGTTCATTTTTTTCACAACTCATTTAGGATTGCTATATTTATGTATGGTTCATTTTTTTCACAACTCATTTAGGATTGCTATAAACGTGTTAAACGAGTTACTAAATAATTAATCCATGACCATCGCTTTTGCTGAATTGTTCTTAGTACACTAGCTGAGATAAAAAATCCACTGAGAACAAAAAAAATAATTACACATTGATGACCCAATCCTGTTAATGAATTGAACCTTTTGATAAAAAAATTAGGATTACTAACTTCTGAATATTCTAGAAATAATAAGAATTTCAGATGACCGATAAAAACTAATAAAGAAGCTAATCCTCTTAATAAATCAAGATGAGTTGACCATCGATAACTCCTGATTGAAGGAATATTATAAATAGGCTGAGTATGAGTTTTTTCTACTAACATTTTTGTTCCGGGATAAAAGAGGCAATCAAAACTTGTATCGCAGCGATACAAAAATTAATATACAATTATCCGCTCTTAATATTTTCAAGATTACAATTTTTTTTTAAAGCTTTATAGCAGCTTTATTTTTTTTCAGAGAATAAAAGGATTCAGTCGCCATAACTCAGCATTAGTTTTGTACAACTGGTGGACTTCCGTGTGAGCGCTACTTCTCTACGAGAGGCTGCGCCAATCATAGGCTCAGTACAAGTCAGTTGAACGATGAATATAACTGTTCTCGGTTGAGTGAGGTAAGTGGGCGTGAATAATTAAAGGTTTGTATTAAGCGCTTCAGCCCTTACTAGAAGCAAGCCAATTTAATTAATTTTACATTGTGTAACATAGTTTTATTTATTCTTGCCCACTCACTTACTTCCAAAAAAATTGTTTCAGAAACAACAAAAACTTATGATTAGCATCTTTAGATATCAGGCTCATCTAAACAATGCTATGAGGATTCACAAACAGTAGGGTCGTATAAATAAATGTACGACCTTAAAGGTAGATTACGACTTGCTACTGATGACTACTTCGTTTAACACTAATTCTGGTTGTGGTACCTCCTCTTCTTCTTCTGGCAAACCGTAAATTGACCTGTACAACTTCACGTATTGCTTGGCAGATTGATACCAACTAAAATCTTGACTCATGCCCCGTTTTTGTAGTTCTTGCCATTGCGGTTTGAAACGGAAGCCTTCCCAAGCACGGATCATACAGGTGAAAAGGTCTAGAGGTTCATAGCGGTCAAAGCAATAACCTGTACCTATGACATTTTCGGGGTCATAATGGGTTACGGTGTCAACTAATCCACCTGTGCGGCGGACAATGGGTACAGAACCGTAGCGCAAAGCCATCATTTGGCTAATACCGCAAGGTTCAAAACGACTGGGCATTAAGAAGGCATCAGTACCAGCGTAGATCCGGCGAGACAGAGCATCGTTATACAATAAGTAAGTAGCCATGCGTCCGGGAAAGCGGGATGCTAATTGCCACATCTGAGTTTCATAGTAGCGATCGCCTGTTCCTAACAAGACAAACTGTGCATCTGTATAAGATAGGAAGCGATCGAGGATTTGTAATATCAAATCAATGCCTTTTTGTTCCACTAATCGGGTCACAATCCCAATTAAAAAGGCTTTGGAATTGACTTCTAATCCTAGTTCTTCTTGCAAAGCAATTTTGCTGGCTTTGCGTTTCTCTAAAGTATCAGCAGTGAAGGTTTGAACAATGTATTTGTCATTTTCGGGATTATAAACTTCAGTATCAATACCATTAATAATCCCAGATAATTTACCGCTAATAAAAGACAGCAAACCTTCTAATGTTTCACCATAGGTTGGTGTCTTGATTTGCTCGGCATAAGTTGGCGAAACTGTATTTACTTTATCGGCAAATTGCACCGCCGCCGCCATTACATTGTGTCCTTGCATATACCAGGGACACCAAGTAATTTTCTCTAAATACCAACGCCACGGACCTTGATAAGCCAGATTATGAATGGTAAAGACTGTGCTGATATCAGGATCTTGGTGCATCCACACGGGAATCATCCCCGTATGCCAATCGTGACAGTGGATAATTTCCGGTTTCCAGTAATTCCAGGCAAATTCGGCTGCTCCATTAGCAAACAGGGTAAACCGCCAGTCTTCACCATCTCCAGAATAAATGTGGCGAGGTAAAAAGGAGGGATGTCCAAATAAGTACAAAGGAACATCAGTACCAGGCAGAAGGCTTTCATAAACAGCAAATTCTTGGAACATGGCAGATCCCCGCCAGATGGGTTCTTTAGGAATTTCCATTTTGTCTGGGAGGAAGCCATAGTAAGGCAAGAATATCCGCACATCATGCCCCATTTCTCTCAGGAATTTGGGCAATGCCCCGACAACATCACCCATTCCTCCTACTTTGGCAATGGGTGCTGCCTCTGCTGCAACAAATAGAATCCGCATCGTAATTTTTGCTTCCCTGAGTCTATATTGTCAAATTAACTCTCTGATCCCGACCAACGCGATTTATCGCGTCTGGCACGTTTTTTGTGCAACGGCGATCAATTCTTATCTAATCACATCGGCTTACCTAATTGCTTAGGAACCGCGCTGAATCACCGCAAAAATTTCTGATAGAATTTCTTGCGCTCCCTGTTGCCGCAACAGTTCTGCTAGTTCTATGCCTAGTGCTTCGGCGTTGTTGGCAATGCCTGTGACGGTATCTTTTACCAGCTTTTGACCATCTACACTGGCGACTATCCCTGTTAAGGTCAAATTCTCACCAGATATTTCTGTATTTACACCAATAGGTACTTGACAGCCGCCCTCTAAGAAGCGTAGAAAAGATCGTTCCGCAAGACAGCGATCGCGTGTTTGGGGATGTTCGATCGCTTTGAGTAGAGATAGCAATTCACTATCATCAGAACGGCATTCTATCCCTAAAGCTCCTTGTCCAACGGCGTGGAGGGAGATTTCTTTGGGTATAACTTGATGAATGCGATCGCTCATTCCCAATCTTTCTAACCCTGCTGCTGCCAAAATCAAAGCGTCGTATTCGCCTGCATCCAGTTTGGCCAACCGTGTAATCAAGTTTCCCCGGACATCCTTAAATGCAAAATGGGGGAAGTGGTGGCGTAACTGTGCTAACCGCCGCAGTGAAGATGTACCGATTACTGCACCTGCGGGTAAAGTATCGATTTGTTTATCTTTGTGCTTTTCATGCACCACTAATGCATCTGCTGGATTTTCCCGTTCAGTAATTGCTGCCAGTGTTAACCCTTCTGGTAAGTGAGTTGGCAGATCCTTAAGAGAATGAACCGCAAAGTCAATCTCCCGATTGAGCATTCCAACTTCAAGTTCTTTAGTAAAAAGTCCTTTATCGCCAATCTTAGCTAATGCTACATCCAAGATTTTATCGCCTTGGGTAGACATGGTGTGGACTTCAAAAGTGATATCAGGAAAGCTTTTCTTGAGTTGCTCTTGTACCCAGTAGGTCTGAACCAGAGCAAGTTGGCTTTTGCGTGAACCAATCCGAATAGTGCGTGGGGGACTAGAAACTACTGTAGTCATAAAACAATATATCAAACCAGGCGATAAATTCACTCTGATCTAGACTACCGTAGTCAGGGACTCATACGAATTTTGGGTTTTGGATTTGGGATTTTAGATTACAATTCTTTACCAAAAGCTGGTTTTAGGCGATGTCTACGATGGTTACTGAGCTTGCCGTACCCTTCGGGAAGCCAGCTACGCGCAGCGTCTCGTAGAGAAGTACGGGCTACGCCTACGCAACCTGGGTAGCAAGTTGCTTCATCAACTCAATTTTCCAAGATTCCTATAGGCGAGGTACGATCGCGCGTAATACCCTTTGACTTTAAATACTGACGATTCGACTTGAGGAGGATGTCGTGAATTACTTTAAAGTTGTTGCTGAAGAAACTGGCATTTCCTATCAGAGCCTGATTAACCTTTATTTACAAGATTGTGTAAAGTCGCAGCGCAAACCCTCGTTGGAGTGGGTGAGCAACGCCTAACAAATCGGATTCCTATATAGGCAGGCGATCGCCTGGTTGTATCCAGCCAGTGCCAAACGTTGATAAACTGGATATAGTACTTTCGGAGTGGCAGAAGTCATGAGTGTTGCAAAATCTGCATTCCTAAGCTTAGAGGAGTTTCTGGAGTTACCAGAAACAAAGCCTGCAAGTATTTATATTGATGGTGAGATTATCCAGAAACCAATGCCGAAAAGCCGCCACTACCGACTTCAGACTAAGTTGATTAATCCCATTAATCAAGTCACAGAGAAAAGGCAAACCGCTTATGCTTTTCCAGAGTTGCGTTGTACTTTTGGTGGTCGGTCAATTGTTCCAGATGTGGCGGTTATTCGTTGGCAACAAATTGAGTTTGACGAGAACGGAGAACCTGTAGATGATCTGCTAATTGCTCCAAACTGGATAATTGAAATTCTTTCTCCCAGTCAGAGTTCCAATGGAGTTACAAGCAATATTTTGCACTGCTTAAAATATGGTTGTCAGTTGGGATGGTTGATTGATCCTAATGAGCGCTCAGTTCTGGTATTTAAACCACATCAACAACCAGAATTTTGTCATTGAGAAGATAGCTTAACTATTCTAGATGGTGTTGATTTAGAGTTGACAGTAGAACAGGTATTTGGCTGGTTAAAGATGAAAGCAGAGTCAGCAAGCCATTAACAGATTGTTTGGAAAGTAGTATAGTAAAGAATTTACACTGATACTTTATCAGTGTTAAAAAATCTAAAGTTAAAAAATCTAAAAATTTTAGTAAACATACTCAGTGCATTTAGCATCCTTGTATTTTTAGATATTTGTAAAGTGTCGGGGAGTGTAGTAGATGAAGATACTGGTACTGAGTTGGGAGTTTCCGCCAAGGATTGTTGGGGGAATTGCGCGGCATGTAGCGGAATTGTACCCGGAACTGGTAAAGCTAGGGCATGAAGTCCACCTGATTACGGCAGAGTTTGGTCAGGCGTCGATGTATGAAGTAGTTGAGGGAGTAAAGGTACATCGGGTGCCAGTCGGCCATAGTAACGACTTTTTCCACTGGGTAGTCAATCTCAACCTGAGTACGGGAGAACACGGTGGTAAGTTGATCTTGGAGGAAGGTGCCTTTGATTTAATTCATGCTCATGATTGGTTAGTCGGAGATGCCGCGATCGCACTCAAACATAATTTTAAAATACCACTAATTGCAACAATTCACGCCACAGAATACGGACGCTATAACGGCATTAATACGGACATCCAAGGCTATATTAATAGCAAAGAAATCTTGCTAGCTTACAACGCTTGGCGGATTATTGTTTGTAGCGACTATATGCGCCAAGAAGTAGAACGAGCGCTACATAGTCCTTGGGACAAAATTGATGTCATTTATAACGGTATCCGAGCCGAAAAGAAACAGCATCACGTAGATTTTCATGCTCTGGATTTTCGCCGCCAATTTGCCACAGACGATGAGAAAATCGTTTATTACCTCGGTCGTATGACCTACGAAAAAGGTGTACCTGTATTACTTCATGCCGCACCCAAGATCCTTTCTCAAATGGGAGGTAATGTTAAAATTGTGATCGTTGGTGGCGGCAATACTGACCATCTCAAGCGCCAAGCTTGGGATTTGGGAATTTGGCACCATTGCTATTTTACAGGTTTTCTCTCCGATGAATACTTAGATAAATTCCAAACTATCGCTGACTGTGCCGTTTTTCCGAGTTTTTACGAACCCTTTGGGATTGTGGCTTTAGAAAGCTTTGCTTCTCGTGTTCCTGTAGTAGTTTCTGATACTGGTGGTTTCCCAGAAGTGGTTCAACATACCAAAACAGGTATTGTTACTTGGGTGAACAATCCCGATTCTTTAGCTTGGGGAATTTTGGAAGTATTGAAAAATCCAGGTTATCGGCAATGGCTGGTGGATAATGCTTATGAGGATTTAGAGCGACGCTTTAGCTGGCCGAAATTAGCCAAGCAAACAGAGGAAGTTTATCAGCGAGTTGTGCAAGAGAAAAGGCAAATTGCGTGGTAAGACAGCACCCCGACTTCTTCAAGAAGCGGGGGATCTAAACGCTAACAAGTTTAGCCCAGTAGTACTTTTCTGTAATTTCCTGGTTGCTAATAAAATTAGTCGAATATAAATTAAGTACTTAGATAAGGAAAAGTGAAATGGGACTTAGCGACGGACTTTTGAACCCGACCAAAAAGGCGATGGTCATAGATGACTGTTGCAAGATGATAGAAGGACAGCTTGCATCCAAGTCAGGTATGAGCGGCCTCGCTTTGAAAACTGCCTTCGCCGCCCTCAAGGGGGTTAAGCCAGGGTATATCTCCTACGTCGTTGAGCAGATCCTGCCCCAGTGTTTCACCGCACTTGATCCCGTCTGGAATGAAGGCGTAGAGAAAGGCGATCCAATTGAACACCTGAGTACAAATCGCTCTTATACAGCAGACGCGCTACTCGGTGTTACCGATGCCAGAGTCAAGAACGCAAAGCGCCAAATCGTGCGCGGAACCTATGAAAAACTTCGCGGTTCCGCCAAAAAACACGTAGAAGAAGCAGTGCCAGACTTAGCAAAATTAATCAGTAATTACACTAAAGCCTGAGCCAGAAGGGAAAAATTATAATAAACGTATGCCGTCGTTCGATGCGTCGGTGGCTGGCATACGGAGCAGATATTATATCGTGTCCGATTAAATACTTCTCAATTTAATTTCCTGATATATACCGAGTAAGTTTGAAACAACAAATAATCAGAAACCATCTGAATTATTGTTTTAATCGGCTTACAACTTATGAAAAAAGTTACCGTTTCTCGATACCGTACTTATGGACTAATTGGGTTAATATCCTTAATTGGCGTATTAAGTACAACTACATCCGCTTTAACACAGTTAGCAAGTGATTCCCCAATTGGGCAAACTCCTATCCCTGCTTCTAACTTAATCTGGCCGACACAAGGGTTTATTTCTCAAGGCTTCCACAAATATAAACATGAAGGAATTGATATTGCCGGGGCATCTGGAACTCCTATTGTTGCTGCTGCATCCGGCACAGTTGTAAAAGCAGGCTGGGATGACTGGGGATTAGGCAATGCCATAACTATTAAACATCTCGACGGCAGCCTTACTGTTTATGGTCACAATCGCCGTTTGTTGGTGAGCAAAGGTCAACAGGTCATTCAAGGTCAAATTATTGCCGAGATGGGATCTACAGGCAATAGTACTGCACCTCATCTGCATTTTGAAGTTCATCCAAATGGTCGAATAGCAGTTGATCCGCTTCGTGTATTGACATCCTTAACTGCAAGTGTTGGTTCTGGTTCTATTCAGCAAGTGAATAACCCGAATCGCCCAGTCTCGCCACCCCCAGTAGCAAAGCAAGTTTCACCTTCACAGCCAATTCCAATAGATTTTGCACCTGTTAGCACTGATACTAAATGCAATGGAGTTACCATCATTGAGGGTCAGACTGCAAGTATTCGTGTAAAAGTCTGTGAAGAAAATGGTCGGTTCTTTTATATTGGGCAGTTAAAGCGAGACTCAAGCAAGCCTATAAAGATAGCAGCTTTGAATATTGGTAAAGGCAGATATCGAGCAGATAATGGGAGTTTTTATTATTTAGTCAGCCCTGAAAAAGTGGAAGTTTGGCGAAATGGCAGTAAGATACGTTCTGACAGTTTTTATAGTTTAACGAAATCGCCATAAAGTCCGCAATTATATCATGTCCGCTAAATTACTTGTGATATGTCATTGCGAACGCTGCCCTCGCAATGACAACATTTTGGTTTATTGTAATTCAAAGCTACACACGGTAGGGGCAATACCCTGCGGTCAGCTAAAGCTACATGAATTGCCCCTACGTGAAAATCATTCTTTTTGGCTATTGTTTGCGTAAGTCCTGCTATTTTCATAAACCATATGATGATTAATTTGTCCAGTGGGTAAGTCCTACTTTTGACTAATTTTATTTTTTCTTAATTTCGCTACCAGTAAAAATTTGTGAGAAAATAGTGATATAAAATATACTAAGAATAAATACAGAGAATAACCAAGTAATTCTCTGCCAAGACTCATTTTTTCATATAAAGGAGTGCATCATGGAATATCTTACTTATTCCCACATGTTTATTGCTCAAGAAGAAGCATCTGGAAATGCTAAATCTAATCCCCCTAAATCTCAATGGAATTGGAAAAAACTTTTTAAATCTTCCGAGATAATTATTACTCAAGAAGAGTTATCTGGAAACAGCAAATCTAAATTCAATTGGAAAAAACTACTTAAATCTTCAGCTTGGTTAGCTTTAGCTGGCGTTGGTGTATTAGTTGTTGCTGTCACCCAAATTCAAATGAGTTCGGCTGCATATGTAAAGACTAACGGCAGTTGTTTACGTATTCGTACAGGCCCAAGCGCCAACTACTCATCTGTAGACTGTGTACCAAATGGTGCAACACTTCCAGCGATTGAAAGGTATGAAAACGGTTTTGCAAGGCTTTCTACGGGGAGATACATTTTTGCCCGATGGATTGGTGATAAACCTAACAATCCTTCTGTGACTAGACCTGGTGGTGTTGGCGGTTCGTTGATTCTTACTCCTGGTTCTAAAGGTCTGCTTGTCAGAGACGTTCAGACAGCTTTAGGTAATCTCACGGTTGATGGAATTTACGGTCAAGAAACTGTTAGCCGAGTCCGAAGCTTTCAGGCAAGTAAAGGTCTACTTGTAGATGGTGTTGTAGGCCCCGAAACTCGATCAGCTTTGGGTATTTAGCCAGAAGCCATCCTTTGAAAATCTCCTTTCCAAGTTCTACCTTTTTTCTTCTGAGATACAGATATACATAGGTAGGGGCGTACATCTGTCATACGTGTCAACTTGAGATCAAATACGCAATTTACCGTAGTTTTAGATCCCCCAACCCCCGCAAATTGGGGGCAAAAGATTCTAGTTCCCCCTTTTTAAGGCTACGGTGTAAACACAAGTCCTAAAAACCTAGCTTGATGAGGTTTTCCTCGTTCCCATACTCTGTATGGCAACGCATTCATTGAGTCTCTGACTCAATATTTAACTGGAGGCGGCAGCCATTCTCATGATCTTCATGGAAACGAGAGACTTTGATTGGGAGATTGTATCAGTTTGAATCTACCTTTTTTGGCTGGAAACTCGCTCTAGGACTACTTGTGTGTACACCCTAGCTTTTTCAGGGGAGTTAGGGGGATCGAAAATCTAGGCAGTACAATCTTTGTTTAATCTAAATTCCTAAGTTGATATTTCTGATGAAAGACCCAAGTAATTTTGTACAATCTGCAAAATGCGCTCTGCTGCATGACCATCCCCAAAGGGATTAATTGCATTTGCCATTGCTTGATAAGCATCTGGATCACTGAGTAACTCCGCTGCTGCTGCAAAAATTTTCTGACTCGTAGTGCCTACAAGTTTAGCTGTACCGGCTGCAACCGCCTCTGGTCTTTCGGTGGTGTCTCTCAAAACCAACACTGGTTTTCCCAAACTGGGGGCTTCTTCTTGCAAGCCACCAGAGTCAGTCAGCAAAAGATGCGATCGCCCAATTGCTCCCACCAATTCGCCATAATCTAGAGGTTCTGTCAAGAAAATTTGCGGATGATTCCCTAAAAGTTCCTGCAATGGGACTCGCACTGTTGGATTGCGATGCAATGGTAGCAGCAAAGCTGTATCAGGAAACTTGTCTAAAATTTGTAAAAAGCCCTGAGCGATCGCTTGGAGTGGTTCTCCCCAATTCTCCCGGCGATGAACTGTTGCCAACAAAACGCGATATGATTCCCAATCTAAGCCTGGCACATTGCAGACTACTTGGGTTGCAGCTACATTTAACAGCGCATCAATTACCGTGTTACCCGTCATGTGAATTTCACCCAAAACACCCGAACGGTGCAAATTTTCTACAGCCCAAGGAGTCGGCGCAAAGTGCAACTGAGTAATTTGAGAAATCAACCGCCGATTAGCTTCTTCTGGGTAAGGATTGAATATATCATCAGTTCTTAACCCTGCTTCTACATGACCAACAGGGATTTTTTGATAAAAAGCTGCCAAAGCTGCGGCAAAAGCCGTGGTAGTGTCTCCCTGTACCACCACTAAATCTGGCTTTTTCTCCTGAAATAATGCTTCTAACCCTTGTAAACTTCGGCAGGTAATATCATTTAGAGATTGCCGAGCCTGCATAATTTCCAAATTATAATCTGCTTTGATGTTGAACAGTTGCATAAC
This sequence comes from Nostoc sp., assembly GCF_054880495.1. Lineage (NCBI taxonomy): Bacteria > Bacillati > Cyanobacteriota > Cyanophyceae > Nostocales > Nostocaceae > Nostoc > Nostoc sp. The sequence continues at coordinate 28,092 of NZ_JBTYKD010000094.1, read as the reverse complement.
TTGCTCAACCATCTCCCGATGCTGTCCAGTTAGAATGACTTGCAACTCAAAACCGGAATATTTCTGGAAAACCTGAATTACTGGAGCTAATTTAATCGCTTCTGGACGAGTACCCAAGATAATGCAAACGCATTTTTGATTAGTCATTTGTCATTAGTCATCTGTCATTTGCCAATGGTTATAGTCAATGGTTTATGGTCAATAGTCAATAGTTGGCGGTCAATCATCACACAAATCATAAATATACCCCTCTTCTGTCACTCTCCGAAAACATTTGCCATTTCTGAACTCTAGAGCTTTTATCTACCAAGGGTTCACACGATTTTTTTCTAATAACAAATACAACACCCATTTTTTTCTAATAGGATAGCTTGTATTGATTGCCTGATGAGGCTTCTAGCTATTACCCTCCCAGAGAGTGACAAAAGAGGGATACAGCACATTTCATCTGAATGAGGTACACAAGGGCGGGCAGGATGCCCACCCCACAAGATTTATCATATTAAGATGTGTACTTAATTTACCTGCAAAGTGCTGTAAATGGGTAAATGACACAAAATATCAAAAAAACCCAGCTTAACCGGGCAAATGCATTGTTTCTCGAATTCAACTGTAATGACCATATCTTGATTTGACAAGTTCAAATCACAAAGAGCATGAAAAAACCCGGCTTAACCGGGCAGACGCACTGTTTTTTGAATTCACCTGTAATAACTACTTAATCTCACAAGTTAAAGGGCAAGCAGCATAAACAGTAGTCTGCATTTGGTCTACTTCTCCATGCAGCCAGCTTAACCATTTGATTTGATTAGGATGAACTCCTTTAAGAGTTAGGACACCCGCAGCCAATACAACTGCGATGACATTAAACATGATTAAAGCGCCTGCTACAAGCAAAACAGCACTAACAGGCATCACAGATTGCAAGACAATGGACAACAGACATCCCACCGTAGCCATCAAAACAACTAATGGAAAACCGACAACCAACAAGCATACTCCCAATGTAAAAGTCCATATCAAAAAGCTTTTAATCACCAACAAGGAGTAGGTCTTTCCTAGATTAGAGCTTTGAGCAGAAACCATGACTTTTCCTCCCAAAAATATAGAGCAAATTTTAACTTCAGCCATATCTCGCATTTGGCGAGTTAACTGATTTTCTTTCTCAGTGAAATTCAGTATATAAAAACTAATCAGGAAAATGAGCATTTATTTACTAAACTTTACAGTTAATTTTTTGTAATTATGATTTCAAAGTCAAGTCCGTATGTATTAAAAAAACTTATTTTATGCATCCCTCTTGAGGTATAGAAGCTAAAAGGTATGAGCTTTTAACCTTGATCCCCAGGATATTCCTCTGATTGAACTTAATATTTCTTATAAAAATTAGTAGTGGTTCTCATAATTAATAGATGGGCTGAATAAATGATCTGCTAGTGTTTGTGCTGTTAATTGCTGGCAATTCGTGTCCATATCTGGGATAAATTTCTCATCTAAATCCTGAGAATATTCATGTTGATATTAAAGTATTATAGTTTACTAAAAATCTAAGTATATTTACTGCTACACCTGGAGTCCTTATGTGTGTTAAACCAGGATGGATAGGTTAAATAATTTCTTTCAATTTTCTGAGTAGTAGAATTTTATGAAAAAAAAGATACAACCTGAGGGGGATAAAATGGATTGACCGTGGTTCACGAGTTTCAATCGCCTCCCATCACCGCCAGGGCTTGCACGCAAGCATCTTGCAAAAGTCATCGAAGCAAGTGACTTGACTTTTTGCTAATTCAACTTTTTAACTGCCAAATTTTAAGATATATGACAGAATCACAGTCTCCGTTAAATTCTAACTCTCCTGCCGGACGTAACCTGCCACCAATGCCGCCACCACCGCCACCCTCTAGCACGCAACGGCAGATGACACAAACAATAGATATGTCAATGGATAGGAGCGCCACCGCACCTGTTGTAGGTCATCGTCCGGTTAGTGCACCGCCAATACCTACTTCAGTACGCCCTCAAAACAGCACTCCACAACTCACTTTAGCCCAGTTAATCAGGCTAGCTTACGATCAGGGATATTCTGACTTGCACTTGGGCGTAGGTGAAGTACCCCGCTTCCGCAGCCGAGGAGAAATTCAATCAACGGATTATCCAGAAACAGATAAAGAAACTTTCATGAATTGGTTGCGGGAGGTGATGAGTCAGGGAGAAATTCAGCGCTTTGAAGAAAGCTTAGAATTTGACGGAGCAACTCAGTATGACTTTGCTCGCGTGCGGATTAATGTTTTTGGCTCCCTCAAAGGGCCTGCAATGGTGTTGCGGTTGATTCCACTGAAAATCTTAACTATGGAACAGTTGAATTTACCCACAATTTTTCGGGATATTTGTCATTACCACAAAGGTTTAATTTTGGTGACTGGCCCGACTGGTTCTGGTAAGTCCACCACAATGGCAGCGATGGTTGACTACATCAATAAGGAAATGGCCAAGCATATCATCAGCATTGAAGACCCGATAGAATTTGTCCATCAAAGCCGCAAGTCTTTAGTTAAACAGCGAGAAGTGGGAATGCACACCCGGAAGTTTGACAACGCTTTGAAAGCAGCTTTGCGGGAAGACCCAGATTTGATTCTGGTGGGGGAAATGCGGGATAAGGAAACAGTTAACACCGCCCTAAAAGCCGCTCAGACTGGTCACTTAGTCATGGGAACCCTGCACACCAATAGCGCTGTCAAAACCATTGAGCGGATTCTCAATCTCTTCTCTGGTGACGAACAGGATGCAATGCGGGTGGCAATTTCTGAGTCTTTAGTGTCAGTAATTGCTCAAGGTTTATGTCGCACAACTGACGGCAAGCGGGCTGCTTTCCACGATGTGCTGATTAATACTGAGGCTATTAAAGAATGGATCAAAGACGGTAAGTATGATGAAATTGGCGAGTTGATGAAACAAGCTAGCTTTGACGGCATGATTACGATGAATCAGTCGTTGCTCAACCTCTATCAAGCTGGTCGCATAACCGAAGAAACTGCTTTAGAAATGTCACCAACTCCTAATGAAATGGCACAGTTTCTCCGAGGTCGAGTTTAAGATTTGGGGCTGGGGAGTGGGGAGAGACGTGATTAATCGCGTCTGTACTAGGGAGTGGGGGTATGAGGGAGACGAGGAAAATAACCAATGCCCAATGCCCAATCCTAAATATCTTTGTATTCCTGGTTGAGGTTATAGCTAAGGTAAAAGGTAAAAGAGAGAATTTTTTACTTTTAGCTTCCTAGCCTCTGTGAATAACTTGACGACAAACAAACTATCTACACCCCAGTTGTTTAAAGGCATTGCGCTATTTACACCTGGAGGAGATTTAATTTATTGCATCGACCCTAGCAAGCAAGGTCGATGGCACTTGCATTTGTGTTCGGCTTTGCAAGAAATCCTAGATTTGCCAGAGCCGCCGCACTTTTTAGTGCCTTGTTATACTGCAACTATTGACCACTGGTTAGATCCGCGCACTCAACAAGTACAAACTTTTGCTGAAGCTTATCCGGCTGTCATTAGACATCAAGCTTTGCTTAATGCCATTTTTGGCACAGGGGAGTTAGTATGGCAAGCAGCTCCCTGGCAGGAGGGGTTGTGCGATCGCATGGTATTAACTACTTATCGTTCCTCATTCCCGCAGCTTTGGGAAGATCACGATTTAATTGTCCGTCTAGACCTTTCTGAACCTGTGCCAAAATACCACCAACCAGTTATAGTCCAAAAAAAGGAAGTGATTACACAAGGCTATGTTCTCCGCTTGTTTGTTGCCGGACATAGCAGTACTACTGAACGCATTCTCCAAAATTTACACGAATTATTAGAGCGATCGCTCGGACATCCTTATACTTTGAAGGTGATTGATGTTTTAACTCATCCAGAACAAGCTGAACTCAATCAGGTTTCGGCAACCCCTACCCTTGTCAAAGTTTGGCCTCACCCAATTCGGCGAATCGTTGGAGAGTTGGATCATGTAGAGAAGATTTTACAGATGTTAGCCGCTAAGGAAAATTTTAAGTAATCAGGCTAGTATTTTTGCCAACTGCGCGAATGGGTAGGTGTTGGGGAAGGGTAACAACAAAAATGGCTAGATTGCCGTATATGCAAGGAATTGAGGGTTGTAGCATCTTTAAAGTATCCGCGCACCTTATCTAGACTGACTTTCAGCTATTTACATCTTGCACAATTGCCTCTCCTGATGTTATGATTCTTGCATTCGCGCTATTGAACCTTGAAAACCAAATAACACACGGCTTTCAGACGCCTGCGATCGCAATGAACTAAAATCCCTATTAGGGATTGAAACCAACCCCTTTGGCGTTAATATTTATCTGCAACGACAAGATAATCGCAATGAACTAAAATCCCTATTAGGGATTGAAACGTGAACGCCAATTCACGACCTAGAAGAAAATTTTATATCGCAATGAACTAAAATCCCTATTAGGGATTGAAACTGCGCCAGATAAAAGCCTTCGCAGATTCTGCTCATTAATCGCAATGAACTAAAATCCCTATTAGGGATTGAAACATGAAGCGATCGCACATGGGATGACAGAGGCTATTGCATCGCAATGAACTAAAATCCCTATTAGGGATTGAAACGGGCTACTCTTATTGACTAGCCATGAATACAAACATCGCAATGAACTAAAATCCCTATTAGGGATTGAAACGTAAGTAATTTCTTGGGGGACATTTGTAGCGTACAAAATCGCAATGAACTAAAATCCCTATTAGGGATTGAAACTGACTGTTTACGATCCAACCACGACCCCAGCATCAGATCGCAATGAACTAAAATCCCTATTAGGGATTGAAACGATTAAATCGAAATCACCGCCAACACCTACCACCATCGCAATGAACTAAAATCCCTATTAGGGATTGAAACTGACGCGCTCCTCGAAGCATAAAATCGTAATGCATCGCAATGAACTAAAATCCCTATTAGGGATTGAAACCCTTCTCTACCTTGGGCTGCGCTCAGGGCAAGCCATCGCAATGAACTAAAATCCCTATTAGGGATTGAAACCAGTAATCGCACCTTTGTAATCAGGAGCAAGGAGCAAATCGCAATGAACTAAAATCCCTATTAGGGATTGAAACGGGGAAAGCGGACAGATCCCCAACCACTAAAAGCATCGCAATGAACTAAAATCCCTATTAGGGATTGAAACAGACTTATCAATCTATCCCCCCATAACTTTATCTATCGCAATGAACTAAAATCCCTATTAGGGATTGAAACCTCGAAGATGATGACTCCGGTAAGCTAACAAAAGTAATCGCAATGAACTAAAATCCCTATTAGGGATTGAAACAAGCGATCGCTCAACAGTTAGCAGGAACGAGCGTCATTAGGAATTATGAATTAGATTTATAACTACTTTCCCGAAGTGAGCCGCACTTTTGAGGTAATGATAAGCTTCCCGCGCTTCAGTGAAGGCGAAAACTCGATCAATAATCGGTTTTATTTGATGCTGTTGCATCGCCTGATTCATCGCTTCAAAGATTTCCCGACTGCCAACATAAATTCCCTGAACTGTTAAACTCTTAAAAAGTATTGGCATGGGGTCAATCTCATTTCCTCTGCCTGACAATAGGCCAATCAAACTAATACGTCCTCCAATGCGGACTGCTTGTAGGGATTTTGGCAAAGTTCCTGCACCGCCTACCTCAATTACATGATCTACACCCGTGCGATTGGTTAATTGATAAACTTGCTTTTCCCAATCTGGTGTTGTTTTGTAGTTGATTGTCTCGTCAGCACCAAGCTGTTTTGCTCGTGCCAATTTCTGATCACTGCTGGAAGTAATAATCACTCTAGCACCATGTATCTTGGCAAACTGGAGCGCAAAAATCGAAACTCCCCCAGTACCGAGTAATAAAATACTATCACCTGCGCGAATATTGCCTTTTGTCACCAGTGCCTGCCAAACTGTAACTGCTGCACAGGGCAAAGTTGCACCTTCAATGTCGGATAGATAGTCAGGTAATATCACCAAACTATCTTGGTGTAATACGACATACTCAGCCAGCATTCCATCAATACCGCCTCCGAGATCGAATTTCATTTTCTCTTTGGTTAAAGAGCCATAAATCCAGTCTGGGAAGAAAGTAGCAGCCACGCGATCGCCTATTTTTACCCGTGTCACACCTTCCCCCACGGCCACGACTTCTCCGGCACCGTCAGACAGGGGAATTAACGGATATTTCTGTCCAGCACCGTAAGCTCCTTCGGCAACAAGCAGATCACGGTAATTTAGGGATGTTGCTTTGACTTGAATCAGAACTTGTCCCGCAGTTGGTTTTGGTTGGGGGCGATCGACTAATGCCAAAGCATCAATCCCGGCGTTGCTTTGAATTTCGTAAGCTTTCATAGGCGGACTCCTTTTGCCAAAAAAGAAATTGTTTGCTGGTTATCTACACCAAATACCTCAGGACTTACGCAAACAATAACCGAAACCCTTATTTTTAGGTAGGGGCAATACCCTGCGGTCAGTCTTCATCTACATGAATTGCCCCTACAGTATGTAGTTTTGCATAAGTCTTATTTATACAGCATATTTCATCTGAATGAGGTACACAAGGGCAGGCAGGATGCCCACCCCACAAGATTTATCATATTAAGATGTGTACTTGATTTACCTACAAAGTGCTGTATAAAAAGCAGTGGTTTAATATAAAACCACTGCTTTTTAATAGTGACTATCCGAAGTTGATAGTCATTTCACCTTATGAGCTTGGTTGCTGATCGGGAAACATACATTTATCAGAGTCACAACCACTAGGTCCTGCCTCTGACATTTCGCCGGAATCGTAGCGGCTTAAGACTGCACAGAAATCATCTGTTTTGCGCCGTGCTTTCACCTCTTGATTCAAGCGATCGTAGGTTGATTTATCTATTGGTTCAAATGGCAAACGTGGGAATGATTGCAAGTCATCAAAACGGGCTAAAAGAGCGGCTGAAATATATCCTTGATCATTTTGGATAGTTTCATAGATACGCTCTGCTAAAGGTTCGATTTCATCAGAGCGAAGTTCTAAAGTAGCTGATGTGTTGTGAGTCACATACCAACGTTGAACCTGGAGGACAAAATCAAATTGGGCTAAAACTGAAAATTTAGAAACATCGATTTCATCACATCCTGATAAATCAGCCCAAGATACAGAAACAGGGATTTCTACTAGCCACTCATTCACCCGTGAATCAAAGGGATCGTTGAGCAAATTTCCCTGCTCATCTTTGTCGGATTGAGAGGGAATTACATTGTAACCATAGTCAATACAAGCTAAGGCTACTGGGTCATTTTTGCCGAAGGTGATGCGGCGAATAAATCTTTGGGCTTTCGGGGGATGCCATCCTGAACTAGCATTAGTTAATAAAGCCTTGGTGCCACTGGGTTGGACTGTGGTACAGCGATTTGGACGTTTGAGATTGTGGCGATCGCAGTAATCCCAAACAACCCGATGTACAATATCTCTCCAGGAACTTAGATATTTTTCTTCCTGACGTTTGAAAGCTAATCCTTGTGTAGTCGCAGGTCTTCCTTCTGACCACCAGCGCAGCCAATCAACACCAAAAGCATGGACAAAGAAATCAAATAAACCTGTAAAAGAAACTCCCACAATTGGGTCTAATTCACGGCTGTATTGATAGCGTGGTTCCAGGAATTTGTGATTTAAAAGTGCTGCTACAGATAGCGCCCCAGCAGTGAAAGCCTCCTCTTGTTCTTTGTAGTTATGTGGATCGATTTGATTCAGGTGAACCTCAGACAAATTGCAGTGGAAGTTACTACCGATGATTTCCAGATTTGTTACCCTAGAGGCTTTTTATCCTCTAGTTCTACTGCTTGATTATTTGCAGTAGCTCCGCGTACATTTTGCAAATGTGACTTCAGATAATAAAAGTCTTTTTCACATACGCCCCCGCACTCTTGGAGAGATTATATTCTAGACAGCAATTTTCGATGTAATCTAGTTTCACTCTCTACGCTGTACGGTGTTAAAGGCTTTTTAGTTCCTTTAATTACCACGGGATTAGCATCTCAGCCTTCCCCGTTTTTGCGAGGTTTTTAACGTGAGGCAAAATCACTTACCACACGGATTTAGCCCATACCGAGCCAAACGATGTTCTATCTCATTAGCATTAAGATTTGGATAACGTTCTTTTAACCACTGTTTTGCTGTTCCTTGTTCGTAAGCCTGCAAAAAATTAACTTTCAAAGCTTGTGTTGGCAGCAAATCAATGTTCGATCGCGCCACAGCTTCACCAGCCCATTGAATCGCTCCTTCGCCACTATAATATTGTTTGCGGACGGCATTCAGACATTCTTCTAAGGTTGGCTTGCGGTGAAAAACTCTGGTGTGGTTTGCCATCCTGAGTGCATCACGCTCTGGATCAATTCGCCAGTTGCCATTTTCATCTTGCTGCCATAAGTTATCTTTGGCATCGGCGAACAAACTATCTTCGCTAGAACCTTGCCTCATGCCAGCACTATTATGTGTCAGATAGCCATCACAATAGAAACAATGAGCTTCTTCGACTTCAATATCGTAAGTCTGGACATGATCATAACTCCCCAGTCCTTTAACACTGACTGGAATATCTAGCGAGATATCAGCTTCAACGATATAGCGTTCATAATTGGCATCAAGAGTGCGAGAACCTTGGAATCCCATGTCTCGCATTTCGCTATAGGTGTAAGCTTCCCGCATGATTGCACCAGGGACGGTGAAACCATACATTTTCGAGCCACTGCGTTGGGCGGGTTCCCCGACTTGTTCGCTTTTAGCGTTCCCGCAGGGTAGCAAGTGGCGTAGTCCTTTTTTCACACACCCTTTAACTGAGTGTGGTGCAATGAGTGCGTTGTAACGCTCTTTGAGGGCTGGTATTGTGAGGCTGTACTTAACTTGCCATCCTTGCTGTTGTGGATGGGTAATGCTAATTCTGCCAGCGATCGCCAAACTGGATAAAACTGCACTAACTTGTCTAATAAATGACCGATAGACTGAGGTAACTAAGTGAGGAGGTCGGTTATTCACAGCACCATCACTATCCATTAATCCAGCTAGATAAGCCGCCCTGATATCTACTGAACCCTGCAAAATAAAACTAGGAATTGCTAGGGGAATATTAGGCTGCTTGATATAGCGATAGAAGTACTCAGCTAGTCGAATAGATGAGCAGATTGATTTGGCAGTGTTTTCGCCCTTGATGATGCCATGAGTAGCAGTCAATCCAAATAAAGCTAAAGTAGCATCTATTTTGGCTTTAACTCTAGCTGTGAGTTCCGTATCTAAACTGTTCATTGCCCATTCAACCCGGCCATAAGGCTTATCATACTTATTGCGACCAAGAGCAATATAGCCGTCACCGTGGGTTAACCCAATTAGCCAAGCAACCTCAGCTGTCAATTCGGGAATTACAAACGACTTAGCTGTACGACTGTTTGAGGGTAGAGATTCAGTAAAATCAGCAGGTAGATGGGTAACTGTACCAGGTAGAACTTGTGTGTTGTGCAGTAGGCGATCGCCCTCAACTAGACTTGCAATGGACTTCCAGGTAATTTCCCCCTGAGCATTTGCTAGAACTGCTTGTCTGTGGTTTAAAGTTGCTCTAGGGTAAGTCGCATTAGTTTCAATTTCATAGACATCCTGAAATCCTTGGTCAAATTTATCAACAACTCGCCGAAATCCTAAAGGAGTTTGTACTAAGTCACCCACTTGGACATCGCAAATGGGAATAAGACCTTTAGAAGTATGAACTAAGGCATCTTCAGGTAGACAGCGGCGAATATTACCAGCAACAATTGTGACAGCCGCTTGATCAATTAACAAACAGCATTCAATTGAATTTAATTGCCGTCCTACAGCTTTATTCAGAATAGAGGCACAACGCTGATAAAGTCCGGGTAATTTCACAGGATTAGCAACTCCTCCAAAGCCGTTAAGAGTTTCTCCGGCTTTGCGGACATCGCTGATATCAACTAATACTTCAACTTCTGTTGAAAATTGTTGATCAGTGGAGAGTTCCAACAGGGTTTGATATGATTCAACCCAACCTTCACGGCTATCTCCAACGTGAATAGTGACGCTGTTGCCTTCTATATGAGTTTCAGTATATTCACGTCGTAATTGCACAGGAGTGCTGCCAATTTCACCTTGTACAGTGACATTCAGATGATTACGGATGGGGGGTAACTTGTTAATGAATTGTGGTTCTAGGACGGCTCCAGTGCCACAGCCCATCATTGCCAAATCCATCATTAATCCGAAGGCACTCCAGTCTTCGAGATTGGTAGAGGTGCAATTATAAGCCCCGGAAAAGTTCTTCGGCTTGGTGATCCAGTCTGTACCACCAACCCATAGCCAGCGTCCACTGGGCATAGCTTTCAAGTTGCGCTGCATCTGGTCGAGTATGGCAGCTTCTTCTGGAGTTAGCTTTCCCAGCTTGATTAAGCCGAGTAGAGTGCGATCGCACACGTCATCCCATGTTTCCCTTAGTCCCGCCTTTGTACGGCGGCTATAGGTTCTAAAAAATACGGGATTCGCAGCTGGTGCAGTTTCGGGAAAGTTTGCACTCTGGCGTTTTCTTTCGAGTTCTCGAACCATATATTAGGTGTCTTGCGTTCTGGTTGCGTGCGGACAGATTATGACTATACGCCAAGTAGTTTGAGTATTAAAGATTGTCAAATTGTCCACTTTACGCTAGGGATAGACCGTAATATTTGCAACAAAAATTTATGATGTATAATGTCCCTCACCCTTGGATAGAATCTCAATATAGAGTCTTAATAAGCACCGAGAATTACCCAAAACAAAAACCTCACCCTGTCCTAACAAACATCCCTCTCCTTAGCAAGGAGAGGGACAGGTTATGCGTAGCATAACCAGGGTGAGGTTTCTTTGGCCTTGTGTGTACAACCACGCTAGCCTCAGAGTGCAGGGGTTCCGTGAGAGGTCAGAAAAAGTTGGAGATCGCATTATGATCGAATTATTCAGAGAATCGGTAAATCCATCATGTTAGAGTACGATCCATTAGCTTGCTTGCCCTCTTCTGAGGAGCTACCAGACTCTGACGATACCCCTGTGGATAATGAATTACAAGATTTGATTCCCGGTTTACTCAAAGCTATATTGGCTATGGCTTGGGCAGAACGGATGGATTGGTTTTTTGGCGTTGATATGGGTATTTATTATCACCCAGATTTACCGCCGATAGTAGCAGATGGGTTTTTGAGTCTGGGCGTTGAGCGATTTTATGATGAAAACCTCCGCCCCAGTTATGTGCTTTGGGAAGAGAGGAGAGTCCCAATATTTGCGCTGGAAGTGGTATCTAGAAAATATCGCGGTGAATACTCGACTAAGAAGCAAGAGTATGCAAAGTTAGGGATTTTATATTATGTAGTTTACAACCCAACTCGTCGCCGCAAAGCCCAATTAGAAGTTTACAAGTTGGTTAATAATCTCTATCAATTACAAGATGAAAATCCCCTTTGGCTACCAGAGATTGGTTTAGGAATAGGTATGGAACGGGGAACTTATTTAGGCATTCCGCGCGAGTGGTTATATTGGTATAACCAGCAAGGGGAAAGGCTTTTAACACCAGAAGAACAGGCAAAACAAGCCCAACAACGCGCCCAATTATTAGCAGAAAGATTGCGATCGCTCGGTGTAGATCCTGATTCTCTATAGATGCTTGAGTATTTATAACCACAGCTTAAGTTGTATTAACCACAGCTTTAAGTTTACTTATAACAACATCAGCGTTTGTAACCACAGCTGAAGTTGTATGAACCACAACTTCAAGTTTACTTCTAAAAAGTTGAGGGTTCTTAATGTATTGTGTTAAAATTTGTAAGCCGATACAGCAAAGTAGCGAATATATGCTCTGCGATCGCTCTCAAGTAAAATAGCGATTTTCAAATGATTAGTTTTAGTTGATAGCCTTGAAAATCACTGGTGCTAAAACTACACCTTTTGCCTCTAACGCAGCCGCAACCCGTAAAATTAACGCTTCGTTATATGGTGCTGCGATCAATTGCACACCTAAAGGTAAGGCATTTGGGCGCTGAATTGGTACTGATAAAACGGGTAAACCGATGAAAGATAATGGTTGAGTAAATAGCCCTAAATGAGGACGGACAAGAATTTCTTCGCCATCCAAAATCATCGTTTGTTGACCAATTAGCGGTGCAGAAATTGGTGTTGTTGGGGCAAGAATTACATCCACATTTTGAAACACTTCCCGAATGCGATCGCGGTACCATCTTCTAAACCGTTGTGCTTGGAGATACCAGCTACTAGGAATTAACGCCCCAGCCAAAAAGCGATCGCGTGTAGCTGTGTCAAAATCTTGAGGACGACTTTGCAGTTTTCCCAAATGCAGATTTGCACCCTCGCTAGCTGTAATCACAAACGCTGCTGCACGGGCGCGGTGTGCTTCTGCTATGGTTACGTATTCAGTCACATCTAAAGCATCAGCTACTTTTTGGACTGCTGCTAAAGCTTCCGGTTGTGCGCCTTTGGTGAAATAATCAGCTGCAATTACAATTCTGATATCAGATATATCTTGTTTGAGTTGTGATAAAACCAATTCAGGCGGACGCTTTGTACAAATTGGATCGCGATCGTCTTCTCCTTGAAGCACATCAAACACTATGGCGATATCCTGCACCGAACGCGCAAAAGATCCAATATGGTCAAAACTGCTAGAAAATAAAGCTACCCCAGCACGAGATAAGCGTCCGTAAGTTGGCTTCAAACCAAAAACACCACACAACGCCGCCGGAACGCGAATAGAACCATTAGTATCAGAACCCAGCGTCAACGGTACTAACCCAGCAGCAACAGCCGCCGCCGAACCACCCGATGAACCACCAGCAACTCGTTGTAAATCATGGGGGTTGTGAGTAGCACCATAATGGGAGTTTTCCGTCACAAACCCATAAGCGTACTCATCCATATTCAAAGCGCCAACCAGCACCGCACCTGCTTGTTTCAGCTTCGCCACTGCTGTTGCATCTTGGCTAGCTGCTGGATTTTCTGCATTAATTTTCGATCCCGCCAGAGTTGTTAAACCAGCAATATCGAAGAGATTTTTCACCGCAAAAGGCACACCAGCCAGCATTCTGGGATGATTACCTTGGGCAATTTCCCTGTCAATGCGGGCTGCATCTCTTAAAGCTGTTTCAGCAGTCACAGCCGTAAAACAGTTGAGTTGATTATCGCATGCGGCGATTCGGGCGATCGCAGCTTTGGTAACTTCCACCGCGCTAACTTTACCTTCACGCACAGCAGCAGCTATTGATACAGCATCATTCATGGTTCAAAAACTGGTGCAACTTCAATATCCTCCGCTAAGGGAAACTCATTTACAAGATTAGCGATCGCCCTAATTCTCTCAAAATTTGCCACCACACCATCACGATACTCATCTCTTAACTCCAAATCCAACAACAACCCCATTTGGTCAACATAGTCACCCACATTAAACTCTTCTCTTCTCATCTCTCTTCCTTCTCTGTGAGACGCTGCGCGAATGCGCCCTTGTCTACGAGACGCTCCGTGAACGCGCCTTCTCTACGAGACGCTCCGCGTAGCTTGTCCTCCGCAGGAGTACGCGGTTCGTTATTCTAAATTTATAGCGGTTTTCGGCCTTTGTGAGGCACAAGAACCCCATCCCCGCCTGCCTACGGTGTACACACAAATCGAAGTAAACTACTAGGGGAAGGGATTTGAAGGGGCAAAAGAGAGTGGAAAATCCAATAAGAATTCATGCTCAACTGTAAGCAAGCGAGCAGGGAGACAGGTTTTGCGTAGTATAAAAACAAAAACCTCACCCTGTCCTAACGGACATCCCTCTCCTTAATAAGGAGAGGGACAGGTTTTGCGTAGCAGAACCAGGGTGAGGTTTATTTGAGCTATTGGATAAACCGTAAATTGCGGAGAGACTTGTGTGTACAGTGTAGGCACGCATTGGCATGGATTGAGTAAAGCTATGTCTTTTCTAATCTCTCTCGGATTTTGGCCTTTTCCTGCCAAACAAACTAGTCATACTTAATCCAGTAACCAACAACCCCAATAGTCCTAGTCCGTTCAAAATCGGGTAGATTCCCCCTAAACCGAAGATTTCACCACGATGAATCGAAAGCAGTAGACTACGCGGAACTCCAAGATTAGCTGACCACTCACCTACCAGCGTAACCGCAATCCCAGTTAACAATGTTAAAGCAAGCGGTAAAGCCAAAATAATTGCTAGAGTCCGGTGGTATTTGCGAAATGAACGCATTATCCAAATTCTCCAGTGGAAACTATAGCAGTTTGCAACTTGATAAGGTACAAAACTATTTATCTCAAAGTCAGATTTAAAGCTTGTTTTTTTACTGTCTTTTGACTCTTGCTGATATGTTAATTAACCTTTAGAAACAGTGGCGATATTTGTGTCAAGTGTTTGTAACCCCTTAAGAGCTTTCGCTTTATCTTTTACTTTCAGCGCACCCTTCACCTGGGTTGCAGCATCTTCGATCACATTATAGGTTTTTGAAGATTTAGTTTTGACACCATCCTCAACCTTAGACCAAGAGTTTTCAAACTTATCAAATTCCTGTTGAGCTTTGTCAAACTTTCCGGCTGACACCGCAGTTTTTGTATTTGAAACTACACTGACCAAAGTACCAAAACCTCCCTGCGTAGCACCAGGAGTTTTGGATACTGTTGTTGCCGCAGTAGTTTCAGTGGCAGCAGGAGTCTGGGTAGCAGATTCTTGAGCGCTGTTGCATCCTACCAATGTCAGTAAGCCAATTGCAGTAACGGGGATGATGTAGATTAAGCGTTTCATCACAAATACCTCTGGAATAATCATAAATCGCCAAGTACTGACGGTATCAGCTACTATATCAGCAAACCTGTCCTTTAAAGTTGCTGGAGAGGTTTTCGTTCGCGCAAATGCTGCAATCGGTTGTTTTTACATCTTAGTTGGGGGTTTATGCCGCATCATTTTTAATTGCTAATAAGGTATTATTTATTGCTTTCGTTCTGTTTAAAAAGTCTTGAATTCGGTTGACAAATTCTTCTAATTCTGAAACTAAGTTGATAGTACCTCTACGCTCTTGACAGTAAGCCAATTGTTCTAATTTGTCAGCTACTAGGTACATAGTTGTGGCTCCAATGTTGGCACTAGCACCTTTAAAGTGATGAGTTTCTCGCGCAATTTGCCCAAAGTCATGAGATGCGATCGCTTTTTTAATTATCTCTAAACGGGGTTTCATATCTTCAACGCATATTTGCAATAGACTTAATTCAAATTCTTGATCATTTCCCGATATTCGATGCAAGTGTTCCCAATCAATTGCGAGGTCAGAGTAAACTATCTGTTCAGACACAACTGCCTCTTGCTTTGAGAGAATCACGTCTGTCCAATGCTCTAAAGTCACAGCCAATTTTTCTTTAAACACTGGCTTACTCAAATAGTCGTCCATTCCGGCATTGAGACACAATTGTTCGTCTTCTTTCATCGCATTAGCCGTCATCGCAATCACCACAGGACGACGACGCAAGACAAAAGCATCCTCTTGCCAACGATGAATTTCTTTTGTGGTTTCCAAACCGTCGAGAATTGGCATTTGGCAATCCATTAAAATCAAATCGTAAGGAATTTTTTTTAATAGCTGCAAAACTTCCTTTCCATTCGCAACGACATCGGCTTTGTAGCCCAAACTCTGGAGTTGCTTCAAGGCAACTTTCTGATTCACCAAATTATCTTCTGCTAGCAGAATTCTTAACTTGAATTGAGTAGAAGGGTTGGGGGAAGAGGAAGTAAGAATGCTTGAAGTTTCTCTACTCTGGATTTCTTCTGTAGCCTCTAGCCTCCAGTCTCTAGCCCCTTGTTCTGATTCTGGCTGAGTTTCTAAAATAGTTATGAGCGTATTCAGGAGTCGTGATGCCTTAATGGGTTTGACCAAATAAGCAGCAATTCCGATTTTCAGCGCCTGCTGCACTTCATCCCGGTGATTACTAGAGGTGAGCATAATCAAAGGTATCTCAGCAATTGCCAAATTGGCTTTAATTTGTTGGCCTATTGTCATCCCATTTGTTTTGGGTATTTGCATATTAACTAAGACGATATGATATGATTTACCCTGCTCACCAGTTTCCTGAATAACTTTAAGCGCAGCAGCAACACTGTCAGCGTAATCTACCTGCATTCCCCAATGAGTCGCTTGATGGGAGATAATTTTGTAATTAGTAGTGTTATGATCCACCACTAACAAGCGGCGATTGTGCAAAAGTTCGCGATCGCTCTTGGCGTTGGTATTCGCGTAGCGTGTCGCAGACAAGCCATCGTATTTTGGCAAAACAGGCTCAACTTGCTTCGGAAAAAGCACCTCAAACCAAAAATTAGATCCTTTCCCCATCTGACTTTCTATCCCAATCACTCCTCCCATCAAGGTTACAAGTTGTTTACAGATGGCTAATCCCAAACCGGTACCACCATATTTGCGAGTCGTAGAATCATCAACTTGGGTAAATGGCATAAAGAGTCTGCGTTGGTCTTCACGACTAATGCCAAGACCCGTATCTGTGATCGCAAAATGGATGGTGGCTGTAGTAGAGGAAAGGGCTCGCAATTCGGCTTGCACTAATACTTCGCCAGCGCTGGTGAACTTGATCGCGTTGCTGATTAAGTTCATCAGAATTTGCCGCAGCCTACCAGCATCTCCTTTGAGGTAAATGGGGACGTTATGCTCAATCAGTGCGGCAATTTCTAACCCCTTGTTATAGGCTGAAGGAGCCAATAATTCCACCACTTCTTCTACACAAGTAGATAGGTCAAAATCTAGACTTTCGAGAGCCATCTCTCCAGCCTCAAGTTTGGAAAGATCCAAAATCTCGTTGATTAAACTTAAAAGGGCATCTCCACTACTACGAATTGTTTCAATAAAATCTCGCTGTTCTGCGTCTAAGGGAGTATCTAACATTAAACTGGTCATTCCCAATACAGCATTCATGGGAGTGCGAATTTCATGACTCATATTCGCCAAAAAGGCACTTTTCATCTGAGAAGCTATTTCGGCTTGGCGATAGGCAATTTCAAGTTCTTGTCGCTGACGAGTTTGTACTGCTAATAGTTCGGCTTGGGCTAAGGCAATACCTAATTGGTCGGCTATTTCGCGCAAGAGATGAGTTTCAAAGCTAGACCAGTGGCGGGAATTGTTAGACTGATGAACTACGAGTAAACCGCGAAGTTCTTGTTTAACCAGAATGGGCACAACCAAATTGAATTTGACCCCAAAGTGTTGCATTAATTCCAGATGGCTTTGTTCAACTTCCGGCAGATCCAAATTAGCTAGCCCCAAAATCCGTCCTTGACGGTACTGCTGTAGATAGTACTGTTGGAGATATTCGGCTTGAAAATAGGGGAGGGTGATATTTTCCTCTTTGATTGCTGCTAAACCAGAAACTACAGCTTCAACAACGGTGGTTACAGATTCATCGGGTAAAAACTGATAGATCAAAACTCGGTCAGCCTGGAGAATCTTTTGCATCTCCTGGACAGTGATTTGGAGAATTTCTTCGATTTGCAAAGACTGGCGAATCTTCAGGGTGATTTCGGTAAATAGTTGCGATCGCAAGTTTTGGCGTTGTATTTCTTCTTCAGCCTGTTTACGCTGGATAAACTGCCCCACTTGCTCACCGATAGAATTCATCGTTTTGATCAAATCTTGGTCAGGTGGCTCGATTTCCTGGTTGAAGCAGGTAATCACACCGAGGATTTTGTTACCGATGCGGATCGGAAAACCGAAGGCTGCGTGTAGTTGTACTTGATCGCTGATTTGGAAGCGGGAGAAACTGAGTTCTTTAACGACATCAGCAATCCAAACAGCTTCAGAACTCGCCCAAACACCACCAGGTAGTCCAATTCCTGGTGGAAACGTGGTTTGCCGATTCAGTGTTTCAAACTCTTGCACCTCAAAGGATGTTTTATGCCATGTATCGAGAAAACGCAGCACATTTGCTTCCTGATCTACCATCCAAATTTCACCCAAATCCCATCCCAAACTCTCGCAGATTCCTTGCAGGATTTGGTGAGTGGCTTCGTCCGTCGTAGCGGAATCTGCTAAAACGCGGGTTGCAGCATATTGTACACTCAGAAGCCGTTCAGATCGTTTGCGTAAGCGCAGATCCTCGTAAACATCGGTGATGTCAATGCCGGTGCTAACAATGTATTCTACCGCTCCTTCATAGTCTTTTAAGGTGGTATCTGACCAGGCAATCAGTCGCCGACTGCCATCCTTCATTAGCCAATAGTTTTCGTACTTCAGCAAGCCTCTACCAGCTTTCAATTGCTCAAAAACTGCTTTGACAGGCTCCACCTCTTCAGGAATTATAAACAAGTTCCAGAAATACCTATCCCTCACCTCATCGAAGGAGTAACCTGTTGTTTGCTCACAAGCTTGATTGAAGCGAACGATTTGCCCTTGAGAATTGAGAACTATTACCAACGCGCTGGCTGTATCCAGGACTGCTGAGATAAAGTTGCGTTCTTGGTTTAAGGTTTGTTCTGTTCTTTTGCGCTCACTCACCTCACGATAGATGAAGTAGTAGACTACAGCAAGAACGATAAAACTTAGGCAGATAGCGATCGCAAGTGTCAGAATTGTGTTGTGAGTCCGAACCCTTGCTACTTGTAACAGTTGCTGAAGCCGCCCCATTTCCTCGTTTTTGATCTCATAAATGATCTTCTCGATATCATTTATGAGATTTTGTTTATCATTTCTCAGTAATACTTGCAACGCCGATTCTAATCCCTTGTTCTGGCGCAACTTGATAGTCTGTTTTAGTTCAGTAACTTTAGCCGTTGTCAGAGATTCAAGCGTTGCGATCTGCTGTCGTTGCTTCGGTTGATCTGCTGTTAAACTCTTCAGCTTGGCAATTTCTTGATCGACGTTATTAAGTGCTGTTTGATAAGGTTTTAAATAAATTTTTTCTCCACTAAAAATGTAACTACTTTGTTCAGTTTCGGCATCCTTGATCTGGAACAGTAGTTGGTCTAGACTTTTGAGTTTTTGGTAAGTTTTTTTGGCTATACTACGATTATTAGTAGATCCTATTGTATTTTGATAAGAAACCATGCCAATCAGAACTAAAATTACCGACGCCAAACCAAAACCTGCTGCAATCTTTTGGAAAAACTGCTTGGGTACGTTCTGCGCCTGTTTGTCTTTCTTGGTAACAAGTGCCAAACTTGCTAAATTTCGGCGCAATTCCAGTTGCTTCATGACTTGACGACCCAAAGCTCGTAATGCCTCCACTTGTTCTGGAGTAAGTTCTCGTGGTACGTAGTCAATTACACATAGGGTTCCGAGCACGTATCCCTCAGGATTATTCAGAGGTACACCAGCATAAAATCGAATATTTGGATCAGATGTTACCAGTGGGTTTGTAGCGAACCGCTCGTCATCTGTTGCATCAGGCACAATCAAAACATCAGGCTGTAAAATAGCATGGCCACAGAATGCCAAATCTCGATGTGTTTCTAAGGCATCCAAACCGACATTTGACTTGAACCACTGACGATTTGTATCAATTAAGCTAATTAAGGCAATAGGAGTCTGACAAATATACGAGGCTAGATGGGTGAGGTCGTCAAAAGCAGCTTCAGATGGCGTATCGAGAATCTTATACTCCAAAAGTGTCTCGATTCTCTGTGCTTCGTTATCAGGTAATGGTGCTTTCATCCTTAAGCCTTATCTATATGGGAACTGGGGAAGGAAATAAGCAATGCCCAATGCCCAGTTCAACAAAGTTACTTTAATTAATGACAATAGTTTAGTTAAAAGTGTTAGCGTAATTTCACTGAGTTCGGCTTATTCAAAAATCGCTCAAATGATTAAGTCCCTGCTGTATTTTTTGTGGGCTGGTTTATTTGAAATCGGCGGCGGCTACTTGATCTGGTTGTGGTTGCGTGAAGGGAAGCCCTTCTGGTGGGGCATATTGGGGGGAATTGCTTTAGCTTTCTATGGGATTATTGCAACTCTTCAATCGGCAAATTTTGGCAGAGTATATGCGGCTTACGGTGGCGTGTTTATCGCAATGGCAATGCTTTGGGGTTGGAAGGTAGACGGGGTAACTCCAGATCGCTACGACCTAATGGGAGCTTGTTTAGCTTTCGTGAGTGTTTTAATTATCATGTTTGCACCCAGAACTTAAGTCAATTTTCTTCTATATGAATTTTGATCAATAAGTTTTATAAGACAAGCTTTTAAACAGATAATAACCTCACCCCCAACCCCTCTCCTTACTAAGGAGAGGGGAGATAAAGTACAGCTTTATCGGGGTGAGGTTTTCCTCGTTTCGATGCTCTGCATGGGAACGAGAGAAGCAGTAATTTACACACCTTTATTTAAATTTTGGCAACTACAATCAGGATTATATTTTTGTTAACATTTCCAGAAAATTATGGTTAAGTATCTTTTAAGACAAAAATGTGTCAACAAAAGTAATCAAATGTAGTTAAGAATACAAATCCTTAGTCTTAGAAAGAAAAAGAAGTGTTGAAGAAAGTTGTGATGATTGGGGCTATCACCCTACTGTTTTTGGGAGTCCCACTGGTGGGCAATGCTTTCGCCCAAACACCAGTCGCTCCTGTGCCGACTGCTGATACTGGAGATACGGCATTTATGCTGATTTCAGCAGCACTCGTGCTACTAATGACACCAGGATTGGCATTCTTCTATGGTGGATTTGTGCGATCGCGTAACGTCCTAAACACATTGATGATGAGCTTTGTGTTGATGGCGATCGTGGGTGTCACCTGGATTCTCTGGGGCTATAGTCTTGCCTTTGCGCCCGGTTTACCGTTTATCGGCGGATTGCAATGGTTGGGGTTGAATGGTGTTGGGTTAGAGATCAGCGATTATCTCAAAGGGTCAAACCCAGCGGAAGTCGTCTCCTATGCCGGAACGATTCCCCACCAGGCATTCATGATCTACCAAGCCATGTTTGCGATTATTACCCCAGCCTTAATTTCTGGAGCGATCGTAGAGCGGATGAGTTTCCGCGCCTATTCGCTGTTTGTCCTACTGTGGTCAACCTTTGTTTACGCTCCCCTAGCCCACATGGTCTGGGCGAAAGGTGGATTTTTAGGTTTGTATGGTGGTTTGGGTGCCCTCGACTTTGCAGGTGGCACAGTAGTTCATATTAGTTCTGGCGTTTCAGCTTTAGTCGCTGCGATCGTCCTTGGGCCTCGAAAAACCCATCCCGATCGCCTTAGCCCACCGCACAATGTCCCCTTCATTTTGCTGGGTGCTGCCTTGCTGTGGTTTGGCTGGTTCGGCTTCAACGCTGGCAGTGCCCTATCTGTTGCTAGTGGAACTTCTGGTAATTTAGTCACCAATGTGGCAACAACCGCCTTTGTTGCCACCAATGCGGCGGCGGCGGCGGCAGCTTTAATGTGGCTAATTTTGGAAGCAGTTTTACGGGGTAAACCGACAGCCGTGGGAGCGGCTACCGGAGCCGTTGCTGGTTTAGTTGGCATCACTCCCGCCGCCGGATTTGTCACACCGCTATCAGCGATTTTAATTGGTTTGATCACCGCCTTTGTTTGCTTCTATGCGATCAGTTTCAAGCACAAGCTAGAAATTGACGATGCTTTAGATACCTATCCCGTGCATGGCTTTGGTGGTACAGTGGGCGCAATTTTAACGGCCATCTTTGCCACGACTCAAGTCAACGGAGCAGGTAAAGACGGAGTGCTACGTGGTAATTTTGGTGAATTGGGAGTTCAACTAGCAGCAATTGCCGTTGCTTATGCGATCGCAGGTGTTGGTACGTGGATTATTCTCAAGATTATTGATGCGACAGTCGGGCTGCGAGTCAAAGAGGAAGCTGAATTGCAAGGTTTGGATATCAACGAACACGGTGAAGAAGGTTACAACTCCGAGTTTGGCGATCGTCCGACTCAGTAAAGAGTGGGGAGTAGAGACGCGATTAATCGCGTCTCTACAGGAGTTTGGAGAGACGCGATTAATCGCGTCTCTACAGGAGTTTGGAGGGAAGAACTTTCTGTTTGCTTCCCCCACTCCCTAGTTTAAAATTAGGTAATTTGCGATCGCTAGCGTTAAAATTTGATTCAAATAATTGGTAAATTTGGCTAGTCGTGTCTACTTCTGCAAAAACCTTTCCGATCTGGGCATTTTTATCGCTGTTAACCAACGGCATCCTCATGTTGGCGGTCATCCTGCTAATTTGGCAACAGCAAAGATTTACCGCTTTTTTTGGGGGGATAATCACATCCCCGGAGTCAATTAACCTGGACAACTCACCCGAAATTTCTACACCTGATTTGGGTCGCCATCACCAACTCACTTACCAAGAGTGGGTAGACATCCTCAAGCAAGAAGCCAACGTCGCTGCTGACCAACGTCCTCCGCATTTAACCATACTGGCGGGAGATTCTCTGAGTTTGTGGTTTCCCCCTGAGTTATTACCCGAAGGTAAAAATTGGCTCAATCAAGGAATTTCTGGCGAAACCAGCAATGGACTCTTGAAAAGATTGAAGATATTTGACCGCACCCGGCCAGAGGTGATTTTTGTGATGATTGGCATTAATGACCTAATTGGAGGGATAAGCGATCGGGTAATTTTAGATAATCAGCGGCAAATTATCAATTACCTGCGAAAGGTACATCCGACAGCGCAAATTGTTGTCCAATCGATTTTGCCACATGCAGCAGAGTCAGCAACTTGGAAAGGACGCGATAAACTTCTGGCTGTTACTAATAGTCGGATTCACGAGTTGAATCAACAACTGCAAAGCATATCTACCAAAAAAGGTGTCAAATATCTTGATTTATATCCCCTGTTTACGAACAAGCAAGGTAATCTCCGCCGCGAATTTACTACTGATGGCTTACACTTAAGTCCTGAAGGCTATATAGTTTGGCGTTCTGCATTGCAGATTTATAGCAATATCGAATTAAAACCCTAGCGTTAACTTGCTTCGGGGGAAAAAGGGTAAAGTACAAAAAGAAGTAATATCTTTGAATACAACTCTGTATAAATCGCGTCTGGGCGCGAGAAAATAAAAAATAGTGGTTGAAGTAGACAAATATAATGGATACAAAAGCTTTTAAGCGTAGCCTCCAACATTCAGAAAATTACAATCGCAAGGGTTTTGGTCATCAAGCAGAAGTTGCCACCCAGTTGCAATCTGAGTATCAGAGTAACTTGATTCAGGAAATCCGCGATCGCAATTACACCCTACAACAAGGTGATGTGACGATCCGATTAGCACAAGCTTTTGGCTTTTGCTGGGGTGTAGAACGGGCTGTGGCAATGGCCTACGAAACCCGTCAGCACTTCCCCACAGAACACATCTGGATTACTAACGAGATTATCCACAATCCGTCTGTAAATCAGCGAATGCAGGATATGGAAGTAGAATTCATTCCCATTGAAGCAAATCAAAAAGACTTTTCGGTTGTGGGAACTGGTGATGTAGTCATATTACCTGCTTTTGGGGCTAGCGTTCAAGAAATGCAGATACTTCACGAGAAAGGCTGCAAAATTGTTGATACAACTTGTCCTTGGGTATCTAAAGTTTGGAACACAGTAGAAAAGCACAAAAAAGTCGATTATACTTCCATTATTCACGGTAAATATAAGCACGAAGAAACAGTTGCTACTAGTTCTTTTGCTGGCAAATATTTAATTGTGTTGAACTTGCAAGAAGCGGCTTATGTTGCTGATTATATTATCAATGGTGGGAACCGGGAAGAATTTCTGACAAAATTTGCTAAAGCTTGTTCAGCAGGATTTGACCCTGATCAAGATTTAGAAAGAGTTGGCATTGCAAACCAAACTACGATGCTGAAAGGCGAAACTGAGCAAATTGGTAAGCTTTTTGAGCGGACTATGTTGCAGAAGTATAACCCTATTGAGTTAAATCAGCATTTCCAAAGCTTCAATACTATCTGTGACGCCACCCAAGAACGCCAAGATGCGATGTTGGAGTTGGTGCAACATAATTTAGATTTGATGGTAGTAATTGGTGGGTTTAATTCCTCGAATACTACTCAATTGCAACAAATTGCTTTTGAGCGCGGAATTCCTTCTTATCATATTGATACTGTTGAACGGATTAAATCAGGATATTCCATTGAACATCGGCAATTAAATGGGCAGTTAATAACTACAGAGAATTGGTTGCCAGATGGAGAAATTGTTGTGGGAATTACTTCTGGTGCTTCTACACCAGATAAGGTAGTAGAAGATGTGATTCAAAAGATTTTTGCAGTCAAGGCAACAGCAGTAGTAGTTTAAATTGTCGGGGCAATTCATTAATTGCCCCTACAGCGTATATTTTTTTGTAAATCCTAAATAAATTAACGTGAGTTCGATGAACCTCTCCCTCCCAGCCTCCCTCTCCGTTTCGGAAAGGGAGGAGCAAGAAAAATTCCGCTTTTTGCTCCCCTCTCCGCGTCGGAGAGGGGCTGGGGGAGAGGTCAAATAAGACTTGTCGAACTCACGTTAAATTACTTCTGAGATATCACTGCCCGTAAGCTGTAACTACCAGATTCTCCCGCTTCAAAAGTGTTAGCCAACAGATAATAGATACCATTTTCTGGTAAGGTAACAGTTAATCGAGAATTAAAATCCTTTGGGGAAATGTCGTCATTTTCTGCTATAAGTCGTTCTTTAGCAGGAAGCAGCAAGTATAAGTGAGAGTCTATTTGGTCACTATCCATCTCAATAGTTATCTGTTGACCTGCTTTACCTTCAAAGACATAAGTGTGAAAATAGCTATTATTTGGTAAAGTGCGATCGCCATTTTTCAGACTTGCTTGTAAAATTTGACCATTCAACGGTAAATCCGTGTCTTCATTATTACTAGGTTGTTTACGCCCACTTGCTAACTGAGCATTACCTTGTTCTACAGCTACCAAAAAAGGCTGGATTAATTCTGTAGGAATTGCAAAACTAATACCAATAAATCTTTTTATTTCAGTATCATTGAAAATTGCACTATTGACACCAATTACTTGCCCATTAGAGTTGAGGAGTGGTCCTCCAGAATTACCAGGATTCACAGCCGCATCGTGTTGGATTAAGCCTAATTTTTTATCAATACGACTGATAACACCATAGGTTAAAGTATTCTGTAATTCCAGACTTAGGGGAGTACCAATAGCATAGACAGATTGACCTACTTGTGCTGAACCGGGTGTAGCTAAACGCAGGTAAGGGAGATTTTTTTGATTGCGAATCTTGAGTGCGGCTAAATCTAAACCTCCAGATCCAAAACCAACCACATCAGCTAAAACTTGCGTACCATCAGCCAGTATTACTGCAACAGTTTTAGAACTATCTTCGACAACGTGAGCATTAGTTAAAATTAGACCATCTGGACTGACAATAAAACCACTACCATGTCCATCTGTAGTAACGATCGCAACTACAGCCGGACTAGCTTTTGCATATAGCTGAATCCGGTTTTGTTCTTCAGAATTTTCGGCGACAAAAATAGTTGATTTGATTTTTTCAGCCTGTTTACCTAATAAAGTAGGTTCACATTCTTGAGGGCTTTTGGCAATAGCAGGTAGTTGGCAACCAAATAAACTACTAATACAAACTCCCCCAATAACAGTTGTCAAAATTGCTGAAGTTCCTATTGTTAAAAATTTTCTGTTCATTTTTTAACCATCCTTAATAAGTGAAATAACCTTAGTAACAAAAAAATCCGCGTGCTTTATAGCGTTTCCTAATCGAGGTACATAATAGCCCCCTCCTCGCTTGCGGGGAGGGGGTTGGGGGTGGGGTTCTTGTACCTCACTCAACCGAGAACCGCTATATGTTCAGGAGACAGTTTTAAAAATCGTTCTTTTCCTACTCTTCTCTGGGCTTCTGCGTGAGACATAAAATATTTAACTTCTTCTACTAACAAGTATCTTATTCTGATTCAGCGAACCAACTCGCAATTTGAGAATAAATTCACCAATGGAAGATATTACACTATTTGAGTGAAGTTTTTTTCAACATTATCAGCTTCAGTTTCGCTAACAGACTTCAGTCTGAGGCTACTCCTAGACCCCCAGAGAGAGGTTTAAGGGAGGGTACAAACCCTGGCAAGCTTTAAACATTAAGACGCTACAGGAAGTCACTTTAGTATCCAGAGTTCGGGAATACAGAGAATATCGATGAGGTCACGCATTGACTTTACCAGTGCTATATTTAGAGACAATACCAATTGATAATACCCTGCGGGAAACTGCACTTCGCGCGTCTAAGTAATTAAGAAAGTTATATTTGAATGGCTGCAAGAGATATTTTTCATGGTGCTGTTAGAAAAGGGCTAGAGAAAGAAGGTTGGGTGATTACAGATGATCCTCTAGAAATTGAAGTCGGTGGACTTGAAATGTACATTGATTTAGGTGCAGAGCCGATATTAGCAGCTGAGAGAGCAGGAGAGAAAATAGCGGTTGAGATTAAGAGTTTTCTTGGTGCATCAAATATTTACGAATTTCATACAGCATTGGGTCAGTGTTTCAACTATAAAATTGCTCTAGAGATTCAAGAACCAGAACGAGTTTTATACTTGGCTGTTCCTTTAGGAACTTATAGCAGCTTCTTCGCATTGCAATTTATTCAAATTGTTATTCAACGCTCCCAAGTAAAGTTAATCGTTTACGATCCAGTGAATGAGGTGATTGTAGAATGGAAAAATTAGAGCAATATCGAGGTTATATTCAAGAGTTATTGGCAGCTTATGCTAGTCGAGGTTCGTCAAAAAGTGAAATAGAAAAACAAGTCATTTTTGATCCTATTCACGATCACTATCAATTAGTCTACGTAGGCTGGAAAAATCGACGACGGCAATATGGCTGTGTTTTGCATCTTGATATCAAAGATGGGAAGATTTGGATACAATACGATGGGACTGAGATTGGCATTGCTAATGATTTAGTAAAATTAGGAGTCCCAAAGGAAGATATTGTTTTGGCATTTAATGAACCGTTGGTAAGGCAATACACGGGATTTGGTGTGGGTTAAAAAGGCTAGAAGCACTGCCTATTGCTGTTATTAATTTGTTTGGTTATAAACACAAACTATTGCTTTGTTCGCAATGCTTGGATAGTAGGATGGGAAAGGAGTTTTCGCGCCTCATCAATTAGGTGTGTTCCCCAAAGATTTTGCTTGAGAACCTCGACATCAGCAAAACTTTTATCTAAATGCAAGGCGGCTTGTGCCATGTTGAGAGCTTTTTGTTGCTCACCTTTGGCATATAAAGCAACGGCCAATGCCATTTGCGGTTCTGCTACACTGCTATTGATCTGAACAGCTTTTTCCCACTGCCCAATTGCTCCATCTACATCTCCATTTTCATATTTGATGTAGCCAACATTGATGATAACTGCTACTAATTTTGAATCTTTAGCAAGCGCCTGATTGTATTCTGAGAGTGCGGCGCGATCGTTTCGTTGTATCTGGTAGATAACACCCCGCCCAAAGTATGCGTTAGCATTATCAGGCTGAAGTTTAATAACTTGGTTATAATCTGCTAGTGCTGCTTGATAATTTTTTAGTTGAGCGTAAACATTACCCCGCCCAAAATAAGCGTTAGCATTATCAGGTTGGAGTTTAATACCTTGACTATAATCAGCTAGCGCCCCTTGATAATTTTTCAATTGAATGTAAACATCACCCCGCCCAAAATAGGCGTTAGCATTATCAGGCTGAAGTTTAATACCTTGATTGTAATCTGCTAATGCTCCTTGATAATCTTTCAACTGAAAATGGACAACCCCCCGTGCCAAGTATGCTTGTACATTATCCGGTTGGAGTTTAATACCTTGATTGTAATCAGCAACAGCTAAATCCCATTTTTTCTGCTCATAATAAACATTTCCCCGATTTTTGTAACCTTGAGCATCCTGAGGATTAATCACAATGACTTTGGTGTAATCAGCAACAGCTAAATCCCATTTTTTCTGCTCATAATAAACATTTCCCCGATTTTTGTAACCTTGAGCATCCTGAGGATTAATCACAATG